>JBCCAW010000182.1:0-9886 GCA_039814655.1 Myxococcota bacterium
CCCTTCGCGCGGGTGACGGCCCTCGAGGCCGGCGCCGTATACCGCCGGGAACCGCGCGAGGAGGAGAGCCCCTGGTTCGGCGAGGCCCGGGCCTCGGCCTTCACCACGCGCGTCTCGCAGGACCTCGTCTTCGACCCGGCCGCCGGCCGCAACTCCGTACTGGGCCCGTCGACGCGCAGCGGCGTGCTCATGCAGGGGCGACTCCGCTACGGCGCCTACGCCGACGTGCTCGGTAGCCTCACCTACACGCGGAGCCACCTGCAGCCCGCCGGGGCGAACGTGCTCACGCTCTTCGAGGGGCCGCGGCTCCCGTTCATTCCCGGCTGGATCGGGCGCCTCGACGCGACCGGGAGCCTGCCGCTGGGGTTGGGCGCGCAAACGCTCACGCTCAGCGCGGCGCTCGGCGTGCAGTACGTCGGCGAGCGTCCGCTGCCCCTCGAGCAGGTGGCCGAGCCCTTCACGCTGGTGGATGTCGCCCTGGGAGCGCGCTGGCGCTTCGTGGAGTTGGGCGTCGCGCTCCGGAACCTCTTCGACTCGCGCTACCGGAGCGAAGAGCTGAACTACGTCTCGAACTTCCGCGACCCCGAGCTCCCGCCGTCCATGCGCGCCACGCGGCACTTCGCTGCGGGCGCCCCACGGACCTACCTGCTCACGCTCACGCTGCACCTCGACCCGCGCCCGAGGCCGTCGTCGCCGGCGGACAGCGAGCCACGCAAGGAGGCTGCGCGGTCGCTCCTGTAACTGAGTTGCACGTGGCAGCGTATGGCGGCAGGGTTCCCCTGTCATGACCTCGCTGCGCTCACCCCGGTGGCATCGTGCCGCTCCCCTGGCCCTGGCCTCCATGCTCGCGAGCTGCGGGTTGCCGGGAACCGGGGGCGAGGTCGTCGCCGTCGAGTGGAGCTTCCGCGCCGACGTGCCCGCGGGCCCGGTCATCGTCGAGACGGTCGGCGAGAACCCCTGGGAGGTCGAGCTGCTCGAGGCGCGGCTGATTCTCGGCCCGGCCTACGCCTTCGCGCCGGACCGCGCAGACCGGCCCGGTCTCGCCTGGCTGCTCGGTCCCTCGCGGGCCCATGCGCACGCGGGCGACGACAACTCCGCGGGGTCGCGGGTGCTCTGCGAGCTGCTCGACCAGGTCGCCGTCGACCTGCTGGACCCCACGACGCGCTCCATGCAGCCGACCTTCGCCGGCGCCGGGCCGGTGGTCACGCTGGCGGAGGCCGGGCCCGTGGACCGCACGAACATCGTGCTCGACGAAGCACGCTACGAGCTGGCGGCGGCCGATGGACCCACGGGCGGCGGGCATGCGCTGCTTCGCGGCGTGGCCCGGCGGATCCAGGACGGCGCCCTGCAGGAGCTGCCCTTCCGGGCCGTGCTCACCGGCGCGACGATTCCCGACGACCGCATCGCGCGCCGGGTCGAAGCGCTGCCCACGACGGGCGAGCTCGTCGAGGGCGCCAGGGTGGAGATCGTCGCCGACCCGCGCCCCTGGGTGCGGCAGATGGACTTTGACCTGCTCTTCGACGAGGCGCGGAACGAGGCTGGAGAGGTCGAGGTCCCGGAGCCCTCGCAGCTCCACAACGCCTGGTACCTCGGCCTTCGGGACCCGGCGGGTTGGCAGGTGCGCATCGAGGCCCCGCGCCAGACGCGCTAGTCGCCGGTGACTTCGGGGCCGCGAGGCTCTTGAAGATGTGGCGGGCCTTTTGTCCCGCGGAAAAGGAGGCGAAACGTGAAGCGATGGCTCATGCCTGCTCTCGCGGGAACACTGCTCGGCGCCTGCGGCGACGACGGGAGCGCGACGATCGCCGTCAGCGCCTTTGCGCTCACCGAGGCGCGAACGGGCATCTCACCGGAGCAGAGCGCGGACGGCTACGCCGTGCGCTTCGACAATGTGATCCTCGCGATCGAGGGCTTCTACGCCCGCACGCTTGGAGGGCTCGACGCCGGGCTCGACCCCTCTCCGGTGCTCGTCGAGCTCGTGCCCGACGCGAGCGAGCTCTTTCGCTTCGAGGGCATCGATGCCCGGCGTTGGGACGACGTCGGCTACACGACGGCGCCGCCTCCGGCGGATGTGCGCCTGGCCGGTGACGTCGACCCCGAGCTCGCGCAGCGCATGGTCGACGAAGGCTGGTCCCAGCTCATCACCGGCACGATGGTGGCGCCCGACGGCGCGGAGTTCCCCTTCGAGTTCGGCTTCCCGGTGCAGATCACCTACACGAACTGCATGAGCGGCACGGACGGCACGGACGGCATCGTGACGCCGGTCAACGGTGTGGCCGAGGTGGAGCTGACCTGGCACCTCACGCATCTCTTCTTCGACTCCTTCGCCGAGGATTCGTCCCTGCGCATGGAGCCCTTCGCGGCGGTGTATGACGGCGCGAACCCCATCTCCATCGACGACCTAAGCGCGCAGCCGCTCTCCGGACTGCAGGACCGGGATGGCGACCTGCTCACGGACGGCACCGGGAACCCCGTGCTCTACATCCCGCCGCCGTCCGGGGCGGAGACGCTGCGCGAGTTCGTGCTCAACGCCCGCTTCGGCCACTTCAACGGTCTCGAGGGGTCTTGTATGACCAGCCCCCCGGTCATCTTCGACTGAGCGAAGCCGGCGAGAACGAAAAACGGCGCGGCCCCGAAGGGACCGCGCCGTTTTTCATGGGTCGCGGAGGCCGGGCGCGAACCCCACCTCCGCGAGGGGCTCAGCCTTCGAAGGGCACGAGCTCCGTCTCGTCGTGAATCATGGCGCCGTCACCGGGAAGGAAGACGATCTCCGTCTCCTCCTCGAGCTCGCCGCCTTCCATCACGAGCTTCGTGATGGCGCCGACGGTGACGAAGCGGATGCCGTCCGGGAAGGGCCCGAGCGCGTCCTCGGTCTGCACGTCCGGGGTGCCGTCGTCGTCGAGGTCGAGGCCGACGGTCAGGGCATCCTCTCGAGGCACGGCCACGGCCATGGCGGCCGCGGTCCCCTGCATCAGGTTGTCGACGACCTCGGGGTTCGTGTCCCCGTCGATGGCGTGCACCTCCACGGGGTCCGGCACGCCGTAGGCGGCGTGGAAGACACGCACGTTCACCTGGCTCGCCAGAAGCGGCGAGAGATCTTCGAGGATGGGAAGCGCGGCGAAGCTCGAGGCCATGGTCTCGTCGGCGTCGAGCTGCGCGGCGATGACCGTGTAGTTCTCGCCTTCGCCAAGCGGCAGGTTGGCGCTGATGACCGCCGCCCCGGCGCCCATGCCCGCCGGGGCGATGGCGATGTCCAGGTCTCCGGCGAGGAAGGGCGCGAAGGCCGTGTTGACCTCGAAGCCGACGCCCGTGGCGATGGCCGTGCCGCCCACGAAGATGTCCACGTCGCCGGCCTCATCGGCCAGGTGCCAGAAGCGCACGGTGCCGAACTCGGCGGCCCCGAGCTCCGTCTCGTCGTGGATGTTGGCGCCGTCGCCGACGAGGAAGACAATCTCCGTCTCGACCTCGTCGCCCTCGGCCTTGCTGATGGCGCCGACGAGCACGCGGGTCCCGCCCGGCGGCTGGTCGATGGGGTTTTCCGTGACGAGGTCCACGGTGTCGTCGTCGTCGACGTCGAGGCCGATGGCGTAGGCGCCGTTCGGCACCGTGACCGTCATGGGCGCCACGCTGCCCTGAGCGACGCCAGCGGCGATCTCCCCAAGAAGCGGGTCGCTCGCGTTGTGCACGTCCACGGCCCCCGGCACGGCGTAGGCCGCGTGGAAGATCTGGAACTCGACCTCGTCGGAGCCGGGAGCGGTGGCGCTCTCCAGCACGGGGAGAATCGACAGGGCGCCGGCGGCGGCCGGGTCAGCGTCCGTCTGCGCGGCGATGAGCGTCCAGCGCTCGCCGGCAGCGAGGGCGAAGCCGTCCACGGTGATCACGGCGGCCCCGATGCCCATTCCGGCGGGGGCCACGGCGACGTCGTAGCTTCCCGCGGGAAGCTCGATGTAGTCGGTGTTGGCTTCGAAGCCGAAGCCCTCGAGGGTGGCGGCGCCATTGACGAAGACGTCGACGTCACCGGCGCCGTCCGCGAGGTGCCATACGCGGATGAAGCCCGCGTCAGCGGCGGGCATGTCCACGGCCATGTCGCCCATGCCGGACGTGCCCGTGCCGTCGTCGTCGCCGCAGGCCACGGCGAAGGCCATGAGGCCCATCAGGACCCAAGGTAGTCTACGCATTGGTTTCGTTCTCCTGGTCGGTAGAGCGCCGGACACCGTGTCCGCTCGCTCGCGGAGAGTCTTGAGAGCTCTCCGCACCTGCAACTCGGTTGCGAAGGTCCACCACGTGAAGCATGGTCTGCGTCACCATGCAAACGCGGATCGCTTCACGCGCCGGCGCGCTGCTGCTCTTCGTCGCTCTTGTCGCCTGCGGCGGCGAGGAGCCCGTCGGGCCGCAAGGACCGGATCTCGGTCCCGTGGACGGGGGCACGGTCCCGGATGCCGGCGCGCCGGTCGTCCCCGAAGGGGAGGTCTTCGATCCCGAGACCCTGGGGCGGCTCAGCGTGGCCGACGCGAACGTCGGGCGCGTGAGCGTATGGGACCTCGACGTTCCGGTCCGTGTGACCGACTACGACCTGACGGCCCCGGCCACGCTCTACCGGTCGTCGAGCCGGCAGATTACGTCCGTGGTCGCAGCGCAAGCGAGCGCCGGCCGCTTCGATGTGTTCGGCGTCGGCGTGTGGGTCTGGGATCACGTCGACCACTTTCACGTTTACAAGGACATGAACGTCATCCAGGTCGACGAGGACCTGGCGCTGACCAGCGGCGTCGACGAGCTTCAGGTCAACGGCGGCTGGGTCTTCGCGTTCGACGACGCAACGGGGAGCGTGAACGGGCTCTTCGAGCGCTCCATCGGCCCGCTACGCACCGATGTGCCTCGCTCGCGTCTCCCCATCTTCAAGGGCGTGGAAGGCGCGGCGCACGACGGGGTCGCCGTCGTGGCGCGCGGTCAGCTCTTCGCGACGAACGCGGACGGCGGCGTCAACCGCTACCGGCAGACCGCCGACGACTTCGTGGACCCGGAAATGCTCTCCTGCGAGGCGCCCGGGGCCGGCACGGCCGCGGGGCTCGCGGCGCTCTTCGATTGCGGGAGCGACCTGCTCTTGTCGCGCTGGGACGAAGAAGCGGAGGTCTTCGAGGACCTCCGCGTGGCACTGCCCGAAGGCGCGACGCGCCCCACGTCGCTCCTCGGCGAGGACGACCTTCCCGTGTTCGTGGGCCCGGTCGCGGGCGGTCTGCTGCTCGTCGACCGGGAGAGCGCGATCGCACGCTTCGTGGCCCTCGACGCCGACGCGGTGGCCATCGCGCCCGATCGCGACGGCACGCTGCTCCTGGTGCTCGACGGGGAGGGCCGCCTCCTCGACCTCGACCCGGAAACCGGGGCCGAGCGTCGCCGCCTGAACCTCGCCGCCGAGCTCGGCGGCACCACGCTCACGCACCTCGCCGTGGGCCAGGGCCACGCCTACATCGCCGAGCCCGACGCCGGTCGCGTGCAGGACGTGGACCTCGAGACCTTCACCGCCGCCGAGCCCCTCGATGTCGGAGGACGTCCGGGCAGCCTCGTCGTCACGGCGCTCTGGCCCGGCGGTGAGCCCACCCGCCACGAGTGAGCAGCCTCAGGAGACGGGCTATCCGCGGCACGCATGCATATGCAATTAGGTTGCAGATAAGCGCGAAGCTTCCTAACTTCGCGCCATGCTCGAGCCTCGGCGGGATGCGCAACCTCCCGACTCCGCGCTGCGCACGACCTCGTTTCAAGACGTCTTCGCGCTGCGCGGCGGGCGGGCACGTTCCGTGGTCGTCGAGCGCTCGCTCTCCTCTCCGCTCCTTGAGGCGAGTGGGCGCTTGACGGCCGGGCTCCCCTTCGAGCTCCGCTACACCCTCGACACCGAGGACGCCGACGAGGTGATCGCCGAAGGGCTCTTCGCGCCCCTTCCAGCGACCGCCGCCAAGACGCTCATCCAGCGTGATGCGCTTTGCCTCGCCATCCTCTGGAGCGCGCTCACGGGCGTGCGGCACTGCCGCGCGACGCTCGCCGTGGTGGGCGACTCGCGGTGCACGAAGCTCCACACGGACGCCATCTCGCTTCGTGCGCTCTGCACCTATGCGGGTCCCGGGACGGTGATCGCGCCTGGTTCTCGCGCCGAAGTCCAGGCGAGCGCTTCCCCGCGTACCGTGCAGGCGGGCCTTGGGGACTTCGTCTTCTTGGCGGGCGACCGCTGGCCCGGCGGCGGCGCCATGCACCGCTCTCCGGCGCTCGAAGACGGGCAGCGTCGCCTGCTGCTCGTGGTGGACGAGGGCATCCGCGGGTCGAGCTGAGCCCCGGCTCCTCTCAGCGCGCTGCCGCGTCCCGCGCGCGCTGAAGCAGGCCGGGGAGGAGCGGATGCGGAGTGCGCCGCTCGGCGGTCACCGCGAAGAAGCGCTCGACGAGGCCGGGCAGCTGCATGCGGAGCGCGAGGGTCCCGCCGTCGAGCTCGTCCTGGACGACGATGGGCGGAATCACCGTCAGACCCGCGTGGCTTCGCGCCATCAAGCGCAGCATGGCCATGTCGTCCACCTCCGCGGCGATGCGCGGCGTCGTCGCCAGCTCCGCGGCCAGCGCGTCGAAGCCCATGCGAATGCTCGACTCCTTCGTGGGCACCACGAAGCGCTCCTCCTGGAGCAGCTCCCGGAGCGTGCGCGCGCGTTTGCGGCGGCGCGGATGGCCGATGAGGCTTACGGGCTGCTCATCGATGGTGTGCGGCACCCAGCGATCGTCCTTTTGCCGCGCGGGCACGATGCTCGTGAGCACGACGTCGAGGCGGTAGGCGCCAAGGCCCGCCAGCAAATCGCCGAGCGGGCCCGAGGACACCTCGAGGGCCACATCGTCGCGGTTGAGGAGCGGGGCCAAAAAGCCGATCTGGAAGTTCCGGGAGAGCGTCGCCTGCACGCCGACGCGGAGCTGGCGCCGGGCGCCCGTGGCCTCGTCGTCGAGCACCTGGAGCAGCTCTTCGCCGGCCTCGAAGATCCCGTGCGCGTAGTCGAGCGTCGTCCGGCCGGCGGCCGTGAGCTGCAGCGTACGGCCCGAGCGCTCGAAGAGCGCGTGGCCGAGCGCGTCCTCGAGCTTGCGGATCTGCGCGGAGACCGCCGACTGGGACACATGGAGGCGCTTCGCAGCGCGGGTGAGGTTGCCCTCCCGCGCCACGGCCCAGAAGTAGCGAAGGTGGTGGTAGTTGAGCTCCACGCCGAGCCGAGCATAGCTCCCGCCGTGCTTCGGGTAGGCTCCGGGTCCATGACGACCGCCCGGCTTGTTCCCTTCCTCGCTTTCCTACTGGCCGCCGCCGGCTGCGGTGACGACGCCTCCTCGGGCAGCGCGCTGGACATGGCGGCGCCCGACATGGCGGCGCCCGACATGGAGCCCCACGAGGACGCGGGGCCCGACGCGCCCTTCGACGTGGTCTTCGACACCACCGCCGGCACCTTCGTCGTCACCGTGGACCCGGCCCGGGCGCCGCTCGGCGTCGCCCGTCTCCGCGAGCTGGTGGAGAGCGGGTACTACGACGGCTCAAAGTTCTTCCGCGTCCTGGCCGGCTTCGTGGCGCAGTTCGGTCTCGCCGCGGACCCGGAGACGACGGCCCTGTGGGCGGACCGGGTGATCGCCGACGATCCCGTCGTCGGCTCGAACACGCGGGGCACGCTCACCTTCGCCACACGCGGGCCCAACACGCGCACGACGCAGCTCTTTCTCAACCTGGACGACAACGCGGCGCTCGATGCCGACGGCTTTTCGCCGCTGGGCGAGGTCACCGAGGGGCTCGAGAACCTCGACGCCATCAACCCGGAGTACGACCAGGCCCCGGACCAGGGGCGCATCACGCGCGAGGGCAATGCCTACCTGGACGCCGCGTTCCCGCGGCTGACGACCATCACGACCGCGCGTATCCGCTGAGAGGCGGCGCGCGCCGAAGCGAGGAAAGGGGCCGGGCAGCCCGCGAGCGACGCGCCCCCGGGGAGGGAGCACGCCGCTCGCGGTTCCGCGCGACGCCGCGGGGAAAGGAACGAAAACCCCACGGCGCTTGCCTTTGCGCTCAGCAGCCGAGCGTCGCCAGGGTCTCCGCGAGCGGGGCCGTGAGCACGGGGCGAACCGCGTCCCGGTAGGGCGCCGCGAGCGTGCAGGCCCGGGCGCCTTCGCCGGCGGCCTCCGCCGCACGAATGGCCAGGTCCCGGGCGCGCTCCGTGTCGCGGTTGGCGAGGTTCTCGAGAGCGAGCTCGAGGGCCCGGGACGCGTCGTCGCCCGGGCCCAGGAAGAACTCCGTGGCGTGGTCGACGTAGGCGCGGCGATGGGTTCGGAGCAGCGCGTCGTAGGTGGCGCGCGCCTCCGCGACGAGCGACGCGGCGCGAGCGTCGCCGGGGACGAGCTCGCCGAGGAGTCCGGGAGCCTCCGGGTCCGGGCTCGCGTCGCGCGCGCCCTCGAGGCGCGCGATGGCCGCGTCCAGCTCGCCGGCTTCGGCTTCGAGCTCCGCGAGGTGCACCTGCGCCACCGTGTAGAAGGGCGAGCGGCGCACGGCCTCTTCGTAGAGCGGGCGCGCGAGCTCCGGCCGGCCGGCGCGCTCCGCCCACATGACGCCCCGCGCGAACTGCACGAAGGCCACGGGGAAGGGCGAGATGCCGCCGTAGGCCGCCAGGGCCTCACGGTAGGCGGCGTCGGCGTCCTCGTAGCGGCCGTCCGCGTTCAGCGCGGCGGCCAGGTCGAGCCAGGTCGAAAAGCCCGGCGCGCTCTCGGCGCGCGCGCGCCGCGCCTCCACGATGGGCCCCGCGTCCGCGCCCCGCGCGAGCGCGATGGACTCGGCCTCGCGGCCGTCCGCGGGGAGCTGCGCGAGGGCCGCGTCCCACTCGTGCCGGGCGTCCTGCACCGCGGCTTCGGCCGCGGCGCGGCCCGGGCCCTCGAAGGACCCTGCGAGGGCGTCCGCGGCCTCCAGGTCCGCCGGGTCGGCGAGCACCTGGTTGCGCAAGAGATGCATGTCGAGGGCGCGGCGGCGCAGCGCGTCCCGCGCGTTCGAGGCGTCGAGGCGTGGCGTCAGCGCGCGGAGCTCGGCCTCGAGGTTGTCCATGGCCAGCCGGCCATCGGTGGTAGGGGCGTCGAAGCCCAAGAGCGGCCCCTCGGCCGAAGAGGCGTCCCCCGCCGCCGCGCATCCGAGCGCGACGGCGAGGGCTCCAAGGAGCGGGAAGAGAACGCCGAGGCGTGCGCCCGTGGCGTGGGGAAGTCGCGCCGGCGGCGCCTTCGTCTCGAGGGTCACGTCCCGCATGGCCGCCTCAGTTGCTCGGGGCCGCGAGGAAGGGGAAGGCGCCGTTGTCGTGCGTGGCGTCGTCCGTGGGCAAGCCATCGTCGATGCCACCGAGCGCTCCGGCGACGAGCACGGAGTAGCTCCGCTCGATGATGTCGTCCGTCGGCCGCCGGCCGCCGGCGCCGCCGTCGGGCAGCACACCGAGGGCCTGGGCCTCCACGCCGAGGTAGAGGTTGCCGTCGTTGGTGCCGCTCGCGGCGTTGACCCAGAGCCGGTCGTCGGCGAGCACGCCGGCGAGGCCGTCGTAGCGGCCGGCGACGGGCATGTCGCCGGCGAGGAGCTGGTTCCCGCAGACCGTGTCGACGGAGTCGAGGATGGCGAGGGTGCCGGCGATTTCGTCCTGGAAGTCGCTGACCCAGGTCGAGGGGTCCGCCGAGTTCGTGTACGCGGCGCGCCGGGCGTCCCGGGTCTCGTCGGGCGTGAAGGTCGACACGGTCGCCGTCGAGATGGCCGGGCGACCGCTTCGGTCGATCTGCGTGCCCACGGACGGCGGGGTCGCCATGCCCCGGGGCATGGCCCCGGCCGGCATGTCCATGGCCATGGCCGTGTCCATGCCGGTTCCGCCGG
>JBCCAW010000099.1:0-13504 GCA_039814655.1 Myxococcota bacterium
CCGATGAGCGCGGAGGCGACGGTCGTCCGCAACTACATCGACTGGGTTCTCAACCGCAGCACGCCGAGGAGATCCTCGACGAGGACCACTACGGCCTGAAGAAGCCGAAGGAGCGCATCCTCGAATACCTTGCCGTCCAGGCGCTGGTGAAGAAGCTCAAGGGCCCGGTGCTCTGCCTCGTGGGACCGCCCGGTGTGGGTAAGACCTCGCTCGCGCGGAGCATCGCGCGCTCGACGGGTCGCGAGTTCGTGCGTCTGAGCCTTGGCGGCGTGCGGGACGAGGCGGAGATCCGCGGCCACCGGCGCACGTACATCGGCGCGCTCCCGGGGCGGCTCGTGCAGTCGCTACGCAAGACCGGCACGAACAACCCGGTCTTTTTGCTCGACGAGATCGACAAGATGTCGAGTGACTTTCGCGGGGACCCGGCGTCGGCGCTCCTCGAGGTGCTCGACCCGGAGCAGAACGCGACCTTCAACGACCACTACCTCGATCTCGACTACGACCTCTCCGACGTGATGTTCGTCACGACGGCGAACTCGCTCTCGGGCATCCCGCTGCCGCTCCGGGACCGCATGGAGATCCTCGAGCTCAGCGGCTACACGGAGTTCGAGAAGCTGAACATCGCCGTGCGCTACCTGGTGCCGCGGCAGCTCGAGGCGGCGGGGCTCAAGGACGTGGACGTCGAGCTCACCGAGAGCGCCATTCGGACGATCACGCACCACTACACGAAGGAGAGCGGCGTCCGGAACCTGGAGCGCGAGATCGGCAGCGTGTGCCGGAAGATCGCGCGGAAGGTGCTGACCGAAGGGCGCGACCAGAGCTACCGGGTCACGGCCAAGGACGTGCCCAGCTACCTCGGCGTACCGAAGTTCCGCCCGAACAAAGCGAACGACAACGACGAGGTGGGCCTCACCAATGGCCTGGCCTACACGAGCGTGGGCGGGACCATTCTCGAGTGCGAGGTCGCGGTGGTGCCGGGCAAGGGCAAGCTCGTCATCACGGGCTTGCTCGAGAAGGGCATGCAGGAGTCCGCGCAGGCGGCGCTCAGCTACATCCGCTCCCGGCAGAAGCTCCTCGGCCTAGACGAAGAGTTCTACCAGAACGTGGACGTGCACGTGCACTTCCCCGAGTTCGTGCCGAAGGACGGCCCGAGCGCTGGCATCACCATGGCGACGAGCATCGCCAGCGCGCTGATGAAGATCCCCGTGCGCCGCAACGTGGCGATGACGGGCGAGATCACGCTCCGCGGCCGCGTGATGCCCATCGGCGGCCTGAAGGAGAAGATGCTGGCGGCACACCGCGCGGGCATCGACACGATTCTGATTCCCCGGGAGAACCGCAAGGACCTCCGGGAAATCCCGAAGCGCGTGCTCAACGCGACGCGCGTCGTGCTCGTGGAGCACATGGACGAGGTCCTCGCCGAGGCGCTCGTCCTGAGCGATCCGGCCGCACTCTTCGGCTCCGGCCGCGTGCTCCCCATGGAGTACCGCGGGGGCAAGCTCGTCGAGCGCCCGGACCCGAGCGCCGACGAGCCCAAGCCGACCGTCCAGGGCCCCGGCGCGCATCAATAAGCGCTTACGTAAGCGCTTCGCTACGCTCTTCGGGAGATGCACACGACGGCCCGAGCGCCCCGTCGCGCGACGTGGGTTTACGTCGTCGGCGCGCTGGTCATGGGTACGCTGGCCGTGGGGGTGTTCGCCTGGCAGGTATTCCGCAACATGGAGCGCCGGACCTTGGGCCCGCTCCCGGCGCCGCTCTTTACGCGGGACGACCTGCCGCCGCACCCGGCGGCGCCGGACCATGGCTTCGCGGCCTTCGCGGCGCTTCGGGCCGGGGACGTGGCGCTGGACGGGTCCGAGACGGGGCGGTTGAACGGCCTCGAGGACTGCGCGACCTGGGCGGAGTGCGTGCTGATCGTGGAAGCCCGCGCCCCGGCCATCGTCGCGGACGTCGAAGCGCACGCGGAGGCCCTCGAGGGCCTCACCCGGGCCCTGGCGCTGGGCGCCGCCTTCGTGGACACGTGTCCCCTCGGCGACGAGGTCCCGGAGGACGAAGGCTGCCAGCACGTAGAGCTCCAGGACGCCCTCCAGCTTCTCGAGACGGCATCCCTCGCGGCGTCGCTCCAAGGCGAACATGCAAGGGCCCTCGACATCGCCGAAGACCTCGCCGGAGCGCTCCGGGACTGGATCGGCAACGCGACGACCTTGCCTCGGCACGAGCTGGCCGCGATGCACCTGGACGGCGCGCTTCGCAGCTATGCGATCGTCGTCGAACGCTCGCCCACCGAGTGGAGCGCGGGGCTAACGCATGACGTGCTCCGGCAGCCCTTCGTTTCCGGTGCCGACGTGGCCGTGATGGGCGAGTACGTCGAACTCTATGCGTACCTCGCGCAGCTCGCGGCCGAGCGCGAGTCCTTCGAGCTCGAGGCGCCGAGAACGGTCCGCGCCTTCAACGACTACTTTCTCGGCCTCGTCGACTACGCCAGGGGCCACGCCGCCTCGCCACCGCGGAGGACGCGGGTGCACTCCCCCTTCAACGCGCTCGGCAGGAGTTTTCTGCGCGCCGCCATGGCCCGGGAGAACCTGGAGATGCTCGAGCTCGCCGCCCGCGACATCACCTACGCCGAGGAGCTTCGCCGGGAGCTCGTCGCTCGCTACTGGCGATGACGACCCCGCGCCGCGGGGTCCGGGGCAGAGCATGACGGGTCGCTGGGCGGAGCCACGTGGCCACGTCGGCCGTTGGGAGGCCCCCCAACGCCGACTCGCGGCCTGTTTTTTTGCGCCGGGCAAAGCGCCGCCAAGCCGTTTCGGCGGTCTTTGGGCACCGCGGGAGGGGTACGCAGGCGGGGCGGTGCGAGTTGCCGGGTTGGCTCGTCAGGCCGCGCGGGTGCTCAGTGCACCGCGCGCGTCGCGGCCCGCGGGGAGCGCGAGAACTGGGATCAGGAGCATCGCGAGGAAAGCGACGTTCAGCGCCACGTTCGGGTAGGCGCCGGTCGCCACCGACGCCGTGTTGTCGGTGACGAACCACAGAACCAGGCCCTCGAGGAGGGCGCGGCGAAGGAGCGGGGCATCGATCTCGTTCGCGACGACGCCGAGACCGAGCCGACGAATGGTGAGGCCGAAGCCCGCCGTGATGGCGCCGAAGAGGCCCGTTCCGAAGAGCGCCTTGGGCCCCATGGGCGTCGCGTCGCCCATGAACCACACGGTATAGAGCGGTTCGAGAAAGAGCTCGGGGACGAGGGCGCCGAGCCAGAAGACGAGCCCGGCGACGAAGGTCACGGTGCCGGCGTGGGGGAGAAAGCGCTGCATGAGGTTTGTCCTTTCGGCAGGACCCTGTCGCCGACGCGTCCCCCGAGCACTTCCCGGAAAGGGAAAGGAAGCGGAACGGGCGCCCGCTATGCTCGGCCCATGGCGAGCGCGTTCGGGGAGCAGCTCAAGGTCTGGCGCAAGACCCGGGGCCTGAGTCAGCTCGACCTCGCCGTGGCGGCGGGCATGTCGCCGCGGCACCTCAGCTTCCTCGAGACCGGACGGTCGCGGCCGCGCACGCCCGCGGTTCTGAAGCTCGCCGAGACCCTCGCCGTGCCGCTCCGCGAGCGAAACGCTCTCCTTCGCGCCGCGGGCCTCCCGGCCGCCTACGAAGAGCGACCGCTCGAGGGCGAAGCGCTCGCCCCCTACCGGCGCATCGCGCGCGAGCTGCTCACGCGCCAGGAGCCCTACCCGGCCTTCGTGGTCGACGGCCTCTGGCGCGTCGTCGACGCCAACGCGACCGCCCGCGCCCTGCTCCCGGTGCTCGCAGAGCTGCCGGCCGATCTCATGCGCGTGATGCTCGGCGACGGCGGCCTGCGCCCCTTGCTCGCCAACTTCGACGAGGTCGCCTCGGCGAGCCTCGCGCGCATGCGCCGGGAGGCCGTCGAGCACGGCCGGGACGCGCTCCGGCTCCAGGTCGATGCGGCGGCCGCGGCCCTCGGCCTCGAGGCTTCGCTCCCGCCGACGGGGCCGACGCTCATCGGTCCCCGGCTGCTTGTTCCGGGCACGAAGGACGAAGTGCAGCTACTGACCACCGTCGCCCGCTTCAGCGGCGCCAACGACGTCTTTCTCGACGAGGTGCGCGTGGAGCTCGTCTTCGCGGCGGACGACGCCTCCGCCGCCCGCTACGAGGCCTGGCACCGCGCCTGGCGCAGCCCCAGCCTCGGCACATGACGCGCCCGCGCAACGTCCGCCCCCTCCGGGACGCCTGGCCCGCCCTCGTCTACGGCAACGCCACCCGCGAGCGGCGCATCCGCCACACCGACGGGCGCGTGAGCCACTACGTCGACGTGCTCGCAGGCGAGGGCCGCTGCCGCGGCGCCGCGGTGGCCGTGATGGCCCACGTGGTCGATGTGCTCGGACCCAATGCGCGCGGCGGAGGCGACGTTGGCTTCGCGCGGCCGAACCCGAGACGCTGAAGGCGTCCGGTAGGCGGAGCCGGGCTCGAACCGACGACATCCTCCGTGTAAATGGGGCAGCGGGTTCGACGGACACAGGTGGATGCCAGCCTGTGTCGGGTAGCTGTCGGGAAACGGCAGAGCGCGAGAGGCGGCGGGAGGCCGAGCGGCGAAGAAGCGCGTCGCGTCGGGAGTACCTCCGCAACTACCAACGCGAGTGGATGGCGAAGCGCCGGGCGGCGTTCTTTGCTGGGAAAGCCTGCGTGACGTGCGGCGCCACGGAGCGCCTGGAACTCGATCACATCGACCCCGCGCAGAAGGTCCACCACTGCGTGTGGTCCTGGTCGGAGAAGCGCCGCGCCGCTGAGGTGGCGAAGTGCCAGGTGCTCTGCCGCCGGTGCCACAAGCGGAAGACCCGGCACCAGGTCGCGCGCCTCGACGAGGCGAAGGTCCGCGAGGCCCGCGAGCGCTACCGCGCCGGCGGCATCTCGCAGAAGGCGTTGGCCGCCGAATACGGGGTCAGCTCGAACACGATGCACAAGGCCCTGACCGGGCAGACGTGGGCCAGCGTGCCCGGCGCCGTCCGTGGTCAGGCCTCGTACTGCAACGACCTGTCGGGGAAGTGAAGAGCCGGGACACGTAGGCAGGGCGTCGGACGGGGAGGCCGGGCCGACCGCCAATGATGCCACGGGCTTAGCGCCCGGTGTCGCCTACGTGTCCCTTTCAACGAGGAAAGGGAGACGAGAGATGGAGAAGGAAGAGTGGCTCTGGAACAGCCGCGACGGCGTAACCCCGTTCGTCATCCCGAGCGCCGATGGCAGCGTGCGGATGAAGCACGTCGACTTTTTTCGCGACGTTCGCGCGCCCTTCCACGTGCCCCCGGAAGGCTCACGGGTCTTCGTTGGCGAGGGAGACGAGCCGCGCATCGCAACCGTGGACAGGTCGATGCGGGCTAGCTTCCGCGCGCGACGGCCTCGTCGACCTGGAGCGTCCGATGCCTGAGCAGACCTGGCACGCCAAGGGATCGCGGGTGAGGATAGTCGGGTGCTCTACTTCATGCTGCTCATGATCGCGTGGCAGCTGGACACCCACGGCTCTGGCGGGGGCGACGCGCCCGACGAGCTCGACCGGCTGGGCCCATGGATTGTCGCGTGGATGGTCGCGCTTTCCGTCGCGTACGCGCTTTGGGCCTACCACCAGCCGATGACCCACTAGCCCTTCGGCCGCTCGCTCGCCCGCCGCAGACGCTCGAACTCTCCCGTCGTCTTGGCCCTGGCCACCCACCGACCCCGGGCCGCGGGGTCCGCCTCGTAGAGCTCGGCGAGCGCCGCGTCGCGGTCCGCCTCGGCCGCGGCGAGGGCGAGCGCCATCTCGTGCAGGCGGGCGTGCAGGTCGTCCATGTCGGCCAGCATGGCGTGGCGCTCGGCCTGCATCTCGAGGTTCGTCGCCACGGCCTCTTCGGCGGTGCGGCGAATCCCCACGAGCTCCGCGGCGCGCTGGCTCTCGCCGGCCTCGAAGGCGCGGCCGAGCTCGCCAAGCCGTCGCCCGCGGCCCTCGTCGTCGATGACCTCGAGGAGCCTGACGGCGGTGTCGCTCGGTCGGCGGCGGGTGGGTCGCCGCCCCGAGCGGTCATCCGGCGGGGGCGGCGGGACCGTCATGGCGGGGCCGTGTAGGTGATGCTCGGCTTGATCTTCAGCTTGCCAAGGTCGGTGGGGAAGACCTCGCCGGCGGACGTGTCCGTGATGACGGCCTGCACGTCGTAGGTCACGTCTTCGACGAAGGGTTCCGTCGCCGCGATGTCCCAGTCGGCCGCCACGGTCGTGTAGCGGATGACGGCGTCGGCGCCGCCGGTGCCGTTGCTTTGCACCGTGAGCCCGACGCGGCGGATGGCTGGGCCGCTCTTCCTCGCCCGCAGGAGGAGCTCGATGGTGTCGGCTCCCGCGTCGAAGAAGCTGAGGTCCATCGGCGTCTCGACGTCGACCCCGTTCACCTCACGGACCTCGACGATCTCGAAGTCGACCTCCGCACCAATCGCGCCGAACTGAATGCCCTTCGAGCAGCTCACGGGACCCTCACCTTCTGCCGGATGGACCGGCGCACCTCCACCGTCTGCGCGAGCCAGCGCCGCACGCGGACACGTAGCGCGGCGGTGCGACGGAGCCGGAGCATCACAAGCGGGCGGCAGACCTCGAGGCGCGTGGCGCGCCGGTCGATGCAGAGCTTGATGCGAGCGTCGGCCATCAACACCCTTCCCTTCGAAGCGTGATACGGACCTCGCGCTCCACGCGGAGACGCATCCGGATGCCGGGGCGCGGCGTGATCGCGGGCGGAACCACGGCCCCGAAGGGCAGGAGCCCATCGGTCCACATGGCCATCGCGCCCGCGGGGGCTGGAAGGAGTCCGTCGGTCCACATCCGCATCGCGCCGACGGCCGCCGCGGGCGCTGCCGCCCCAGAGCTCGGCGGCGTGGCCGGCGGCACGGCGAGCCCCCCGGCGAGGATGCTGTGCGACGGCCGCGGGCTGGTGAGCCCCCCGGTGAGGAGGTGGCGGGAGATCACGTCGTCCGCCTTCGGGTGTGGCCGGTGGCCGTCTGCGTGATCTCGTGGACCTGGGCGCCGGCGCCCGCGGTGAGGGAGCCCGCGTTGGCGGCGCCCTCCCCGGTCGGGTCGACAACCGCGACCGTGTTTCCGTCGTGCCCCTGCTCGACCCAGAGGTCGCGCACCCGGTCGCTCACCCGGGCTTCTTCGGTCCCCGTCCACTCGAGCATATCGACGCCGATCACCCCGGCCGCGTCCTCGACGCGCACGTCGTACCGCCCCTCGGGAGTGGCCGCGGGGACGGAGGCGAGGAAGAGCGCTGGGATCGTGGCGCTCTCGACCATGGGGAGCACCGAGCCCTGCTGCGAGCCGTCGGGCGCCACGAGGCGCGCCGTGATCGCAAGACCAGCGTACGAGGCGCTGAGGTGGGCTCGGATCTCGTTCGCCATCAGCTCTTCGTTTCGATCCGAAGACGCGTCCCAAGGGGCCGTAGCGTGGAGGTCGTGCCGTCGCGCAGCGCCTGGACGCGCCAGACCTGCCCCGTGGCCAGGACGGCGACGAACTCGCCACCCGAGCCACCCCGGCTCTGCGTGTTGTTCCGTGCGGCGTAGTTGTCGCCCTCGGCGACCGTGGCACCGTCGAGCTGGAGAACGGTCTGGATCTCGAGGCGGTTGTTCCCCGTGACCGTGCCGGAGACCATCCACGAGAAGAGCGCCCGCCGGCCGTTGAGCTCGGGCCCGATGGTGATCTCGCCCTCGGCGTGGAGGAAGCCCGCGTCCTCGAAGGCCGGCGCCGTCCAACCCATGGTCGTAAGCGACGTGTTGAGGGCACCCGACCCCGCGCCCTGCGCGAAGAACATGGACGGCGAAGCGCCGGCGCCCGCGGGACCCTGCGGACCCTCAGGGCCAGCGGGGCCAGCGGGGCCAGCGGGGCCAGTCGGGCCAGTCGGGCCAGCGGGGCCGACGGCGCCCGCGGCACCCTGGTCCCCTTGCGCGCCCGCGGCCCCTGCCGGGCCCTGGTCTCCCTGGGGCCCTGTCGGCCCCGCGGGGCCTGTGGGCCCTGTGGGCCCGGCCGGTCCCGTCAGTCCGATGGGCCCCTGCGCCCCTTCCGAACCGGCCGGACCGGTGAGTCCAATGGGTCCCTGCGGACCCTCGGGGCCGACCGCCCCGGCGGGACCGGTAAGGCCGATCGGACCTTGCGGCCCCGCGGGTCCTACGGCGCCTTGCGGGCCTTCGAGTCGTCCAACGATGACGGGCATTAGGGGGTGACCTCGCGCGTGGTGAGGACGGTCCCGCCCTCGGAGTACTCGTGCTCGAGCTCAAGGTCGCCCGCCGTGGTGCGTCCCGCGTTTGCAGGGCCGTCGCCGGAGGGCAGCCGGTGCACGAGCTCGGCTACGCCGGCGGCCGTTCGGAGGCGGGCGAGGCGCTCGACCAGGGCGTCGACGGACGCGCGGCCCGCGCCCACGGCAGCCGCGATCGCTGCGATGTCTGCGGTCGTGACGCCGGAGCCCACGGTCACCGTGTCGACGAGGTTGGTCGCCTGGTAGCTCACGGAGACTTGGAAGGTCCCGAGCGTATCGACGATGGGCCGCCCTCCCCCGTCGACGTAGAGGTTCCCCACGAGGTCGAGGGAGTGGTTCAGCTCCGCGGGGCGGAGCCGCCACCCGTTCGTCAGGAAGAACGTGGCGCCGAGCTGCTGGCCCGACACGGTGGGATCGCCGCCGACGGTGCGGAGCGCGGGGAGGAAGCGCGCGTTCGCCGTGTCGGCCTGGAGCCACCGCTTCCACTCGGAGTAGATGTCTGCGACCTCGATGGAGTTGTCGCCGGCGACGCTCGTCTCGATGATGCGGAGGTTCGGGCCGTCGAAGGTCACCGGCATCAGGCCACCTCCGCGAGGGCGACGGCGGCGAGCGCCGCGGGCGCGGAGGGCGCGGAGGTCACGCTCGGGGTGACGCCCTGCCCCGTGGTAGCAACGGCGACCTGCATGCCGCTCCCCGCCACGTCGATGCGCTTCACCTGGGCGCCGGCGGCAAACGTCGTCGCCGCGAGTTCGGCTGCGGCGTAGGCGATGACGCCCTCCTCGCCGGCGACGAGGGGCAGGCCGGACCCGCCGATGGCGCCGCCGCTCGCCGACTCGGCCGTGTCGGTCGCGGCCGCGAAGCCGGTCTGCGCCGCGTTTTCCACGACGGCGGAGAGCACGACCTCTTCCGTCGGGGTGCCCGTCGTGGAGACGACGAACGCCGTCCCGGTCGCCGCAGTGATGCCGGCCTCGTTGAGGGCGTAGAGCGCCACCGCCACGCGTTCCCCGCCGCTCGTGGTCTGCGAGGCGACGAGCAGCGTCATCGCCTGGCCGCCGTAGGTGAGCCCGGTGGGCGACGTGCCCGCGGCGTCGCCCCGGAGCGCGACGATGGCGAGGAGGACCTGGTTCGCGCCCTGGTTCCGGAACGTCCTCGAGGCGCCCTCGAGCCACCCCTGGACGAAGGAGACGTCGCCGCCGGGCGGATCGTCGTAGACCGCGTCCGCGGCCTGCAGCGCGCCGGCGGGGACCTCCACGCCGTTGGCGTTGATCCGGAGCGTGAAGCTCACCGTCTTCGCCTCCCGGCTGAAGAGCTTCAGGCGTGCGAGCCGGGCCCGGGCCACCTGGTAGGTAAGCGTCGGCGCCGCGCCGGTGGTGTACTCCTCGCGAACGATCAGCGCCGAGCTCGTGCCGCCCTGCTGGAGGAGCGTGAGCACGAAGGCCGTGTCGACGTCGGCCGGGAGCGTGTCCGGCGTCCCGAGCGTGCTGCCGGTGACCGTGACGATGGCGCCGTCCGCCGTCGCCGTGAACGCGGGGAGCGCGTCGATGGCGGAGGCGAGCGCCGTCGCGACCGCCGCGGCCGTGGCGCCCGCGGCGATATCCACCTCGACGGCGGTGGAGCCCGCGGGCGCGGGGTCGGTCCCGCCCGACGCCACATCGAACCACGCATGGAAGGCGGCGACGCCATCACCGAAGAGGAGGTGCGTGCTGTTCAGCGAGCCTCCAACGTCGGCGGCGGTGACGAGCTGGAAGGCGACCGGGTGCGGCTCCTCGAAGAGCACCGCCGTCGTCGCTTCCCCCACACCGTCCAACGTCACCTGCGCGGAGACCGCCGCGGCCTCGGGCGCGCCGGCGGCGAAAGACGCCGCGATGTCCAGCCACATCGCCGACTCCGTCGCGAGCCAATCGATGGTGAACTTCGACTGCCCCTGCTCCGTGCCCCGGATGATGAGCTCGTCGAAGCGGTAGGCCGTGGCGAAGGTGTCGCCGAACTGCCCCGCCGCGTCGAGGTTCACGCTCTGGGTGAAGGGCTGGTTCTGCTCCTGCGAGCCGTCGACGACGCTCCGCATCGTCCCGTCGCCGGGAAAGAGCACGGCGCGGTGCTGAAGCGTGCCCGATGCCGGCGGGGCCGAGTTGAAGCCGAGGCCCTCGAACGTGCTGAAGTCGGTGCGGAAGATCTCCATGAGGCCCCCGGTGGCCGTGAGCCCCAGGGAGAAGACGATCGCCGGCGTGACGCTCTGGTCCTGCCCGCCGACGATGTTCTGCTCTCCGGCCGCCGCGTCCGGGGTGAAGAGCAGCGATACGGCGCCGGTGTTGCCCGAGGCGTTGTCGATGGAGGCCCCGGGCGTGAAGAGGCCCTGCCCGCCGCCGCCGGCGATGAAGGACGCGCCCCCGTCGCCGAGCAGCGTCGGCCCGTTCGCCGGCGTCGGGCCGCTCACGCTGGCGTCGCCGCCGTTCCCGGTCCGGTCGACGAACTGCGGGGCCGAGCCCACCACGCTGCCGTCGAAGGCGTAGCGGTGCGACTCGTCCGCATAGACGGCGTTCCGACCCACGAGGTCGGTGACGGCCGGCACCGTCTCCGTCGCGCTCGAGCGCCACCACACGTAGACGGTGGAGTCGACGCCGTTCTGCAGCGACGGCCACCGCACCACCACATCGCACGTCGAGGCGGCCGGGTCGTTGTTGAGTGCGATGTGACGGAGATCCGCGGGGAGCGGGATGAGCCCCTCGGGGTCGCTCGAGAAGCGGACGTCCCCGCCGTCCACCTGGCAAGGGAGCGCCCCGTCGAGGTCCAGCATATCCGCCGGCAGCACGTCCGCCGTGAGGAGGACGGGCAGGTCCGCATGCGGCCCCCCGACTACCCGCGAGCCGGTGACCGTGATGGGCGCCTTGAACTGCCAGCCGTCGGGGAAGGCCATGGGTCAGGCCGCATTCTGGTAGACGCGCTCCTGCTCCGCGGTGAGCTGGATCTGATTCGTCGTCGACCGGGTGATGGTGCCCGGCTGCTGGATGATCTTCGCGACGGCGAGTCCGCCCGCCACGGCGGTGACCGGGGCGTCGGTGCCCGGGGTCCGGCCGCCGGTGGCGTCGCCGTCGTAGTCGAACGTGAAGCTCGCCTGTGCCGCCCCACCGATGGCGCCGGCCACCTCCACGTCGCCGTTGTCCAGCACCGTCACGGCCGCCGTGGTGCCGAAGCTCCCCGAAGGTACGCTCGTGAAGAAGACGCGGAACCAAGCGTTCGGGTCGTCTCGCAGCGTCTGCGAGAAGAAGAGCGTGACGCTCGCGACGAACGGGAAGTTGACCTGCGTCGCCCCGTTCTCGCGGAAGAAGATGTCCGTCGACCCCGCGGCCTGGTAGGAGTCGATGGCCACGCCGGAGCCGCCGCCCGCCGGGTTGGACCCGTTGAGCGTCTCGAGGCGCGTCTCGCCCACGAACTGCAAGAGCGGGTCCGAAAGCAGGCCGTTGACGGTCAGCGTCGACTCGCCGGTCATGCGGCCGTTCGGGTCGTTGATGTCTCCGTTGCGTCGGAGCTCGGCCTGAACGAAGGCATAGACCTGCAGGTTCGACGCGCCGCCGCCGCCCGCGGAGCCGCCTCCGACGCTCGCGTCGGCCTCGATGATCTTGCCGAAGGAGAACGATCCCGGCGCCTGCGCGAAGCCGGCGCGGGCCTGGCCGGTGGCGTAGAAGCCGATGGCCATGTCGTTGTAGGGCGCCGTCACGCCCCCGGTGATGGCGGCCAGGAGGGCGGCCACGTCGCCGCCGGTCTCCGCGGTCGCGAGGGCTTGGACGCGGAGGTCCGCGTCCGAGGCGTCGAGGCCGAAGCGGTAGAGCCGGTTCGTGAGCGTGGCGACGCCGATGGCCGTCGTCGTGTCCTGGTCGTAGCTCTTGCCGAAGGGGCGGACGGCGACGGTGAGCTCCTCGGTGCGCCGGTCGATGCTGCCGTGCGTGGCGTCGCCGAAGATCTGGATCGCCTCATTCACCGGGCCCGCGTAGGTGAAGACCGTGGGCGCGGTGTCCGACGCCCAGTAGTAGTAGGCGAAGTCACCGGTCTGCGGGGCCGTCGAGTCGATGCCGCCGTTCGTCTGGATGCCGGCCCACTGCTGCTTGAGCAGCCCGGCCCCGTCGAGCTCGGACCAGCCCCCGTTCCGCAGCAGCTTCCGAGTGGCGTCGTCGAAGGGTTCCCAGTCGTTCAGAAACTCGAACTGCTCATCGAAGGAGCCGTCGAGGATGACGTCGAGACCCTGCAGAAGCGCTGTCGTCCGGATCTCCTCCTTCAGGAAGCTGAGCAGGCACTGCAGCGTGACGCCGTTCGCGTCGAGGTTGCCGGCCTCGACGAGGCGCACCGTGGGCGGGCTCGAGCCGGGGTCGAGGATCACCTCGGTGCCGAGGTTCAGCAGGTCGGGGTCGGTGATGGGGGAGACGGCCATGGGTCAGTCCTCGGGGGGCACGTAGTCCGGCGCGGGCTCGCGCACGCGGGTGGCGTTGGCGAGCGCGCGGAGGCGCGTCGCGTCGTCCGTGAGGTCGGCGGCGATGGCGGTTCGTGCCGCCGGCGGGAGGGCGAGCGAGGCCGACGCCACGGCCGCAGCCTCGCGGGCGACGGCCTCGGCGATGATCGCGTCGTAGAGGCCCTGGGCCTTGGAGCGCCACCGGCGCCAGCGCTCCCGCTCCGTCTCGCGCCGACCCTCGAGGAAGGTGACGCGACGCGCATCGACGAGGCGCCCGCGCTCCGCCCGGAGCCACTGGCGCGTGGTCCGAATGAGGCGCTGCTCCGTGTCGCGCGCGTCGTGGTAGCCGGCCGCCACCAGAGCGTCGAAGCCCGCCTGACGCTCGCCCGCGGTCAGGTCGCGGTCGAGGGCGGCGGCGGCGGCGTCGATGCCGGCCTGGATCGGGTCGAGCTCGACGTCAGGCATCAGGCCGCCTCCTGCATGGGCAGCGCGGCGCGGCGCACGTAGTCGGCGAAGAAGCGCTCGCCATGCGAGCCCGGGCAAGCCTTCTTCTTCCGCCCGCCCCACCGATCCCCGATGGAGTGCCACCCGAGCCAGAGCGGGGCGTCCTCCATGCGCTGGCCGTGGGTCTGCGCCCAGAACGGGAGGAAGGCCTCGAGGCACTCCTCCTGGTGCTTCGAGAGCGGGCGATCGGTCGTGTTGCCCTGGAGCACGACGGCCTCACCGGTGTCGTTGGCGTCGCGGCCGGTGTGCCACCCGCGGTCCTCGGGCCGCAGCGCGAGGAACATGACCCGACGCCCGTC
>JBCCAW010000667.1:0-3097 GCA_039814655.1 Myxococcota bacterium
CTGGATGCGCGCCGAGGATCGCTGGCTTCGGCGAAGCGCCATCTTGGCGCAGCTCCGGGCCAAGGAGCGCACGGACCCGGCGCTGCTCACGGCGAGCATCGAGGCGGCCATGCACGACCGGGACTTCTTTTTGCGAAAGGCCATCGGCTGGGCCCTCCGCCAGTACGCCCGCACGGACCCCGGCTGGGTCCGCGCCTTCGTGGACGCGCGACCCGCGCTCAGCCCGCTGAGCCGCCGCGAAGCGCTCAAGCACCTGAGCTGAGCGCCGACGCGACGTTGCTTCGAAGCCCAAGCTTCCCCAAGAACGGGCCGTGACCCTTCGTCTCAAGCGCCGCGACGCGCTCAAGCTCCTCGGGGCGGGCTCCGCGGGCGCCGTACTCGGCTGCCGCGCCGAGGCGCCGGCTCCGGTGTCCGCGGAGGCCGCTGCGCCACAACGGCCCCCGGGCCGCGCGGGCCACGACGCGGTGCTCTCCGTCGCCCCGCTGCAGACGCCCTGGCAGACCGAGGACCCCTTCCTCTTCTGCATGCATCACCTCGACCGCTTTCCCGCCGGGAACGCGGCGATGGGGCCACCGCGGGCGTCGCTCGCCGGGCGCCGGCGGGGCAACGACTTCGCCGGGCAGGGCGGCTGGAACATGTATCACGGCGACCAGGTGCCGGGGTGTCCGCGGCACCCGCACCGCGGCTTCGAGACCATCACCGTGGTCCGCCGGGGGCTCCTCGACCACTCGGACTCCATGGGCGCCACGGCCCGCTACGGCGAAGGCGACGTGCAGTGGCTCACCGCCGGCGCGGGCATTCAGCACGCCGAGATGTTTCCCCTGCTTCGGGAGACCGCCGGCAATCCCCTCGAGCTCTTCCAGATCTGGCTGAACCTCCCCGCCGCGCGAAAGATGGTCGAGCCGCATTTCTCCATGCTCTGGGCGCCGACGGTCCCGGCCCTCGACGTCGACGACGAGGCCGGCCAGCGCACGCGCGTGACCGTGGTCGCGGGGAGCGTTGCCGGGATCCCCGCCGCCGCGGCCCCGCCCGCGAGCTACGCGAGCGAGCCGGGCGCCGACGTGACGCTCCTGACCCTCGAGCTCCAGGCCGGCGCCCACTTCACGCTGCCGGCGGCGCCGACGGGCACCGCGCGCACGCTCTACTTTTACGAAGGGCGCGAGATGCGCGTCGGCGGCCACCGCGTGCCGGCCTCCCGCGCCGTCCGCCTGGCGCCGGAGGCCGAAGTCGACCTCGTGGCGAGCGGCGGGCCCGGCGCGGCGGTACTGCTCGGCGGCCGGCCCCTCGGCGAGCCCGTGGCCCGCCGGGGACCCTTCGTGATGAACACGCCCCAGGAGATCCGCCAGGCCTACGTGGACTACCAGAGGACGCAGTTTGGCGGCTGGCCCTGGCCGAGCCCGGAGCCCGTGCACCCGCGGCCCGAGGGTCGCTTCGCCCTGCGCCCGGACGGGCGCCTCGAGCGTCCGAGCTGAGGCAGGAGCCCGTAGTGCCCGCGCGGAAGGTGCTGTAGGTCTGGCGTCATGGCCAACGCCCCCGCGCCCCGCCGCCGGAGCCAAGATCTTTCGTCGTTCGTGGTGCGCACGGGCCTGCGCCAGCGCCCGCTGCGGGACTTCTATGCCTTCATGCTCTCCCGCCCCTGGCGGGTCGTGCTCCCAACGACGGCGCTCATCTTCGTGGTCACGAACGGCCTCTTCGCGCTGCTCTACTGGATGCGCCCCGAGTCCATCGCGAACATGGGCGACGGCTTCGGTGCGGCCTTCGTCTTCAGCGTCCAGACCTTCGGCTCCATCGGCTACGGCTACATGCACCCGCAAAGCGCCTGGGGGCACACCGTGGTCACCCTCGAGGCCTTCGTCTCCATCCTCTGCCTCGCTATGCTGACGGGCCTGGTCTTCGCGAAGATCAGCCTCCCGCGAGCCCGGGTGAACTTCACGAACGCGATCTGCGTCGAGCCGCGGAACGGCGTGCCCACGCTGACCTTCCGCATCGCGAACGAGCGTGGCGCGGCCATCGCCGACGCCGAGGCGCGGCTCTCGGCGCTGGTGCGCTACACGACCGACGAAGGCGTGCAGGGCACGCGCTTCGTTCACCTCGAGCTCGAGATGAGCCGATCGCCCATGTTCGGCGCGATCTGGCAGCTCTACCACCGCCTCGACGAGAAGAGCCCGCTCCATGGGCTAACGCAGAAACGCGTCGCGGACGAGGACATGCGCTTCATGGCCTCCATCAACGGCCTCGACACGACCTTCTACCAGGGCGTGCACGCGCGCTACGCCTACTGGCCCGAGGACCTTCGCTTCGGCGAGCGCTTCGTCGACATGGTCGAGCGCATGGACGACGACCGGGTGCGCATCGACTACCGGCGCCTGCAGCAGACCGAGCGCAGCCTCCGCTGAGCGCGCTCGGCCTCCTGACCGATTGCCCGTAGGCTCGGCTCCATGGCCAACCCGCTCCTCGACGACCGCTTGGTGCAGCTCCTGCTCGAGGACGTGCTCGACGCCGACTCGCTCACGGCGCTGCCCTACTTCGAGGATCATGGGAGAGAGACCTTCGCGCTCTACCTCGGGGCGTGCCGGCGCCTCGGCCGCGAGGTCCTCTTCCCGACGCTCCGGCCCATGGACGAGGAGCCGCCGGTCTTCGAGCACGGGCGCGTGACGCTTCACCCGAGCTTTCGCGAGGCCTTCGGCCACGTGAGAGAGCTGGGCGTCATCAGCGCCACGCGCCCGGGCCAGGTCGGCGGGCAGCAGCTCCCGCTCACCGTGGCCACCTTGGCCCACGCCTACCTGATGGCCGGCAACCTGGGCGTCGTGGGTCTCGCCTGGCTGACCACGGGCGCCGCGCATCTCATCGAGGCCTTCGGCGCGGACGAGGTGAAGGCGCGCTTCCTCCAGAAGATGTACGCGGGGCAGTGGACCGGGACCATGGCGCTCACGGAGCCCCAGGCCGGGAGCTCCCTGGCCGACATCACCACCTCGGCGTGGGCCCCGGGCGCCGGCACCAAACCCCAACGGGGGGCGCAGATGTTAAACAGACGCGCCGCCCACCACCGGGCGGGGTACGTCGGGAACCAGGTGGTCGCGCGCCACGACGGCGCGCC
>JBCCAW010000017.1:0-24467 GCA_039814655.1 Myxococcota bacterium
CTTCTTGGCGGCCTTCTTGGGCGGCGCCTTCTTCTTGGCGGCCTTCTTGGGCGGCGCCTTCTTTTTGGCGGCCTTTTTGGGCGGCGTCTTCTTCTTGGCGGCCTTCTTGGGCGGCGCCTTCTTCTTGGCGGCCTTCTTCTTCGTCGGCTTCTTGCCCATCTCACTGGGCGGCGGGAGCAGGTCTTCCTCTCCGAGCACGGGACGCCGGCGCGGCCGCGCGCCCGGGGTGGGCATCATGCCCTTGCGCGTCGCCTCCTTGAGCGCGCGACGGGCGTTGGACGTCGAGCTGAAGAAGCGGCGCATGGGGTCGAGGTAAACCGAGCGCCAGATCTTCTTGAGACCGGCACCCAGCCCCTCGGGGATGCCCGTTTGGTAGACGACCACCTTCGTGCCGCCCGGCGCGGGGTCGAGGCGCACCTCGACCTGGCTATCCGGGTGCTTCTCCGGGAACTCTGCCGTCCGCCAGCGCAACACGATGCGCCGGCCCATATCGAGCTGAACGTGCGTCGCCTCGATGAAGCCGTCGGACGCGGTGAGCCGTCCGCCTACCCACTGCTCCACGGTCGCTCGGCGCCCGGTAAACGCCGTATGACGACGCTCGTCCATCCAGGCCTGGTAAATCCTGTTAGGGCTCGCCGATATCAGCGATGATACACGTAGCTCCTCGACACTCATCGCACGTGTCCTCTTCGTGGCGGTCCGTGCCGGAGATGTCCAGGCTCGCCCGCTCTGCTCCGGCGATCTTGGCACTTCCGGGGTGAAACCCCCCAGAAATCCGCCACTCTGCCGCGCCGGCGGCGATCGGATGCGACCTCGACCGTCCTGCCCTGGCGTGCTTTCGTGCGCCCCATGCGGCCCTTCGAGGTCTGGATCGACCGCGGCGGGACCTTCACGGACTGCCTGGGCCGGGGCGCCGAGGGTTCGCTCCGCGTGGCCAAGGTGCCGAGCGACGACGACGCCCCGATCCGAGGCATCGAGGCGCTCCTCGGACTCCCCGCCGGCGCGCCGTTGCCGCCCTGCGACGTCCGCATCGGCACCACCGTGGCGACCAACGCGCTCCTCGAGCGGACCGGCGCGCCGACGGCGCTGCTCACGCACGCGGGCTTCGAGGACCTGCTCCTCATCGACGACCAGACGCGGCCCGCGCTCTTCGACCTTCGGGCGCGCCGTCCCCCGCCGCTGGCCCAATGTGCGCGGGGCCTCGGCGCGCGGACCGGGGCGTCCGGGGAAACGCTCGGCGAGCTCGACCGGGACGAGCTGCGTCGCGCGCTCGACGCGCTCCGAGCGGAGGGCATCGAGGCCCTCGCCGTGGCGTTTCTCCACGCGGACCGTCATCCAGAGCTCGAAGGGACCGTCGCCGAAGCGGCGCGCCGGCACGGCTTCACGCAGGTCACGGCGAGCCACGAGGTCAGCGCGGAGATCGGTCTGCTCGCCCGCGCACAGACCGCCGTCGTCGACGCCTACCTGACCCCGGGCCTGCGCCGCTACGTCGCGACGCTCGAGGCGCGGCTCCCGGGCAGCCGCATCCGGTGGATGACCAGCGCCGGAGCCCTGGTGTCCGGGGAGCGGTTTCGGGGCCGGGACGCCGTGCTCAGCGGGCCTGCGGGCGGGGTCGTGGCGCTCGGCGCCGTGGCCCGACGAGCCCGGGTTCCCGAGGTGCTCGGCCTGGACATGGGTGGGACGAGCACGGACGTGTCCCGCGTCGCCGGAGAAGCCGAGAGGCGCCACGAGATCAGCGTCGCGGGCGTCCGGCTGCGCGCGCCGGCGGTCGCCGTGCACACCATCGCAGCCGGCGGCGGGTCGCTCCTGCGCGTGAGCGCCGGCCTCCTGCTCGTCGGCCCGGAGAGCGCCGGGGCCTCGCCGGGCCCCTTGGCCTACGGCCGGGCCGAGGCGCAGGAGCCCGCGCTCACGGACGCCGCCCTCGTGCTCGGCCGCGTGCACGGCGCACGCTTTCCCTTTGCGCTGCATGCCGAGCGAGCGCGCGAGGGCCTCGCACGTCTGGCCGGCGAGGCGGGCTTGGCCGGCGCAAACGACGCCGAGCGTGCGGCCGAGGGCTTTCTCGCGGTAGCCACCGCGGCCATGGCCGAGGCCATCGAGCAGGTCAGCGTGGCCCGCGGGCACGACGCGCGCCGTCACGCGCTCGTGCTTTTCGGGGGCGCCGCAGGTCAGTACGGCTGTGCGGTCGCGGACCGCCTCGGCGTGCGGCAGGTGCTCGCGCACCCGCAGGCCGGCGTGCTCAGCGCCTGGGGACTGGGTCTCGCGCCCGTCGGCTGGCGTGGGGCCCGTGCCGTCGGAATGGCCGTGGGCGCCGAGGAGCTCCCGCGCGCCCTTGCCGCGGCCTTCGCCGGGCTCGCCGCCGAGGGGCGCGCCGCGCTCGCGCCGGAGCGCCGCGCCGGCGACGGAACCTCTGCCCTCCGCGAGCAGCGGGCGGTCGTCGTCCTCCGTCCCGGTACCGCCACGCGCATCGCGCTGGCGATGGAGGCCGTGCTGGGGACCGACGCGCCCGCGGGAGCGGCGCTCGCCAGCCTCGCCCCGGCGGCGCTCGCGAAGGAGCTGCGCCGGGCCTTCGACGAACTGCACCGGGCGCGCTTCGGCTACGTGCGGGAGAACGCGCCGCTCGAGGTCGCCGCCGTGGAGCTCGCCTCGAGCGTTCCGGCGACGTCCATGCCCGAGGAGGCCGGCGCCAGAGCTCCAGCCCGGGCCGAGCGAGCGCCGGCGCGCCTCTTCCACGACGGCGCCTGGCGGGAGGTTCCCGTGCGATGGCGCGAGGACCTGGCGTCGGGGGAGGCGCAGGCGGGGCCGCTGCTCGTGCTCGAGCCCACGAGCACGCTGGTGGTCGATCCCGGCTGGACGCTCCACTGCGAGCCCGGCGGCCTGCTCCGGCTCCGCCGTGAGGCCAGCGCGCGGCCGGCCACGGACACGCCGTCGCCGTCCGACGAGACGGCGCCCGATCCCGTCGCGCTCACGCTCGCGGTGCACCGGGTCACGGCCGTTGCCGAGCGCATGGGCGTGGTGCTTCAGCGGACGGCGTCGTCGACCAACATCCGCGACCGCCTCGACTACAGCTGCGCCGTCTTCGACGCGGAGGGCGCGCTGATCGCGAACGCGCCCCACATCCCCGTTCATCTTGGTGCCATG
This sequence comes from Myxococcota bacterium, assembly GCA_039814655.1. Classification (GTDB taxonomy): domain Bacteria; phylum Myxococcota_A; class Polyangia; order Polyangiales; family Houyiibacteriaceae; genus CALCTH01. The sequence goes on from JBCCAW010000017.1 coordinate 3,139, forward strand.
GGCGCGACGGTGCGCGCCGTGCTGGCCCAGCACCCGCGCCTCGGCGCCGGCGACGCGGTGGTCGCCAACGATCCCGCGGCCGGCGGCTCGCATCTGCCGGACGTCACCGTCGTCGTCCCGGTGTACGACGCGGCGGGACGAAGGCGCTTCTTCGTCGCGGCGCGGGGCCATCACGCCGACGTGGGAGGCATCACCCCGGGCTCCATGCCTGCCTTCAGCGCGAGCCTCGCGGAGGAGGGCGTCGTCTTCCCGGGGCTGCTCGCCCTTCGAGGCGGCGTGCTCCAGGAGGCGGCGCTCCGAGCCGCCCTGGGCGCAGGCCCGCACCCTGCGCGGCGCCCGGACGAGAACCTCGCGGACCTCGAAGCGCAGCTCGCTTCCTGCCGCCTCGGCGCGCGACTCTTGCGGGAGGCCCTCGACGGTCCGGAGGGGCCGTCGCTCCTCGCGTCCCTCGGTCCCGTGCAGGACCTCGCCGCAGAGGCCGTCGAGGAGGCGCTGGGCGCGCTGCCCCGGGGCGAGCGCCGCTTCGCGGACGCCCTCGACGACGGCACCCCCGTGGTGGTGACCGTGGAGCGGCGGGGCCCCCGCGGGGAGAGGCTTCGCGTGGACTTCACGGGCACCGGTGCGGCGGTCCCGGGCAACCTGAACGCCCCCCGGGCCGTGACCGTGGCCTGCGTGCTCTACGCGCTGCGCACGCTCGTGCGTCGGCCCATTCCCCTGAACGAAGGGTGCCTCCGCGCCGTTGATCTCGTCATCCCCGAAGGATCCCTTCTCTCGCCGCCGGCCGGCGCCGCGGTGGCCGGCGGCAACGTGGAGACGAGCCAGCGTGTCGTCGACGTGCTGCTCGGCGCCTTCGGTGTCGCCGCGGCCAGCCAGGGGACCATGAACAACGTAAGCCTCGGCGACGCGCACTTCGGCTATTACGAGACGCTGGCTGGAGGTGCTGGCGCCGGGCCGGACTTCCCCGGCGCCGATGCGGTGCATACGCACATGACGAACTCGCGGATCACGGACCCGGAGACCCTCGAGCGGCGGCACCCGCTGCGGCTCCGGCGCTTTTCGCTGCGGCACGGGAGCGGCGGTCCCGGCGCGTTCCCTGGCGGTCGAGGCGTCGTGCGCGAGCTCGAGGCCCGGGCGCCGCTGACCGTGAGCCTCCTGAGCGAGCGCCGCGAGCGCGCTCCCTTCGGCCTGGCCGGTGGAGGGTCCGGGGCCACGGGGCGTCAGCTCGTCCTTCGACGCGACGGCCGCGTGGAGGAGGTGCCCGGCAAGGCGCGGCTTCGCCTCGAGGTGGGTGACGTGCTCCGCATCGAGACCCCCGGAGGCGGCGGCTATGGCGCCGTTCGTGGCGCGCCGAGGGCCGGCGCATGAGGATCGTCCAGCGCGCCCGGCACCTCGTCGTGCATCACGTGCTCGGCGTCGACGACACGCCGCACCGCATCGCCTGGGGCGTGGCGCTCGGTTCGCTCGTGGCGTGGACGCCGACGCTCGGCTTTCAGATCATGCTCTACGTGGCCGTCGCGACGCTCGCCCGGGCCAACAAGGTGAGCGGCATTCCCATCCTGTTTTTGAGCAACCCCGTGAGCGCCGTGCCCGTGTACTGGTTCGCCTGGCGCGTCGGCGCCGGGGTGCTCGGCGTGGAGCAAGAGGGCGGGCAGTTCGCGCGCTTCCGGGCGACGCTCGAGGGCGCGGGGTCCGGCGCCGAGGGCTCCGTGCTGAGCTATGCCTTTTGGCGGGACCTGGCGCGCATGCTCCTCGACATCGGCCTCGAGCTCTGGGTCGGGGGTCTCGTCGTCGGGCTGCTGATGAGCCTTCCCATGTACGGTCTGACGCGCTGGGCCGTGGCTTCCTACCGGAACACCCGGGGCCGGGTCCGCCTCGCGCCGCCGGAGTCCAGCGATGAAGCCGCGCCGGAGGCCGAGTGAGCGGGCGCCGGGCGCCGGGTGCCGGGCGCCGGCTGGTGCACGTGGTCACCGTTCCGCTGACCCTCGGCTTTCTCCGGCGACCCATCCGCGCCGCCCGGTCCCGGGGCTACGAAGTCGCGGTGGTGTCGAGTCCCGGGCCTCGCCTCTGGAGCTTCGCGGCGCAGGAGGGCGTGGAGGCGCGTGCCGTTCCCATGGCGCGCGCCATCGCGCCTCTGGCGGACCTCGAGGCCTTGGCGCAGCTCCGCAGCGCCTTGCGGGATCTGCGCCCGGACATCGTGCATGCGCACACGCCCAAGGCCGGCTTGCTCGGGATGATGGCCGCCGCGTCGCTGCGCGTCCCCGCGCGCCTCTACCATCTTCGCGGGCTCGTCTCGCTGACGGCCGCAGGCCCGCGGCGGGTTCTCCTCGAAAGCACCGAGCGCGTGGCCTGTACGCTCGCCCACCATGTGCTCTGCGTCGGCCCCTCCCTGCGTGACCTCGCCCTCGAGGCGAAGCTCACCTGGCCAGCGCACATCGAGGTGCTTCGCGGCGGCAGCGGGCAGGGCGTGGACGTCGAGCGTTTCCAGCCGGCCTCCCGCGAGCAGCGCGCCGCGGCCCGCCGGGCCTTCGGCGTGCCCGAAGGGGCCCGGGTCATCGCCTTCGTCGGCCGGCTCGTGGGCGACAAGGGCGTCCGGGAGCTCACGGAAGCCTTCGCCAGCCTCGCCGAGGCGCGCCCGGATCTTCACCTGCTGGTGGCCGGGGCCTTCGAGGACCGGGACCCGGTGCCCGCGGCCGTACGCCAGCGCCTCGAGGCGCACCCTCGGATCCACCGCCTCGGCCACGTGGACGCGCCGGAGTCGCTCTACGCGGCGGCGGACCTCGTGGCGTTGCCGACCTACCGGGAGGGTTTTCCCAACGTGCCCCTCGAGGCGGCGGCCATGGGGCTGCCCGTCGTGGCGACGCAGATTCCCGGATGCGTCGACGCCGTTGCCGAGGGGGTGACGGGCTTGCTGGTGCCCGCGAAGGACACGGCGGCGCTCGCCGTGGCCCTCGCCCGTTACCTCGACGACGAGGCGCTGAGGCGCGCCCACGGCGAGGCCGGTCGGGCGCGGGTCTGCCGCGACTTCCGCGCGGACGATCTCGCCGAGGCCATCGTGGACGTCTACGACCGCTTCGCGCGCTGAGTCCGCCGCGGCCGCCTCGCTCCTACCGCTCCACGTGATGCGTGCCCGCTCCCGCGTACAGGCCGCGAGCACGCGGCCCTTCGGGTGGGCGTGTGCGCTGAGTATGCTCCGCCGCCATGCCGCATACGCGCGCCGCCGGGCTCCTGCTGGCCCTGGTCCTCGGACCACTCGTGGCCCGGGCTTCGGCCCAAGACGTCGACTGTTCGACCCCGCGGCGGGCCGTCGCCACCTGGCTCGACAACCTGCAGGAAGGGCAGGAGCACCCCGGCGCCGCCGCGTCGTGCTTCGCCTGGCGCGCGGCGGGCGTCCGCGGCGCGGAGCTTCGTGAGCGCCGGGCCCGTCAGCTCAAGCGCATCTTCGATGCCCGCGGGGCCTACGTGGACCTCGAGGCGCTCCCGGACACGGCGGCGCCGCCCGAGGAGAACGACGGGCGCATCGTCATCGCCCAGCGGCTCCCGGAGATCGTGCTCGCCAAGGCCGGGAGCGAGTGGAAGGTGAGCGGCGAGTCCGTGCGGGCCATCCCGGGGCTTTACGCCGACGCCTTCGACGAAGACGTCGAGGCGCTCCTCGACGCCCTCCCGGACTGGGCGAAGGTCGCCGTGCTCCCGGGCGTGGAGCTCTGGCAGCTGCTCGGGTTGCTCCTGGCCCTGGCCCTGGGCTGGATGATCCGGGCGCTCCTTGCGGCCCTCGTGGCGAACTACGTGGGTGGGCTGATTCAGCGCGCGGGCCTTGCCGTGGACGTGGGCATCTTGGCCACGGCGGCCAAGCCCTTCGGCACGCTGGTCTTCGCCCTCTTCGTGGGCTGGGCGCTCCCGCTGCTCCGCTTCGGCGTGCGCTTCAACCAGGTCGTCGACATCGCCGTGCAGCTCCTCGCGACGTCCATGGCGGTGCTCGTGGTCTACCGGCTGGTCGACGTGGGCTCGGACATCTTCGCGCGCCGCGCCGCGGAGACGGAGACGAAGCTCGATGACCAGCTCGTCCCGCTGGTCCGGAAGACCACCAAGGTGTTCGTCTTCGTGGTGGGGCTCATCTTCGTGCTCCAGAACCTCGAGGTGGACGTGGCCTCGCTCTTGGCCGGCGCGTCCCTCGGCGGCCTCGCCTTCACGCTGGCGGCGCAGGACACGGTGGCGAACCTCTTCGGCTCCCTCAGCATCTTCGCCGACCAGCCCTTCCAGGTCGGCGACTGGGTCGTCATCGACGGCAACGAGGGCATCGTCGAAGAGGTGGGCATGCGCTCGACGCGCATCCGCACCTTCTACAACTCGGTCATCAGCCTGCCGAACCGCACCGTGGCCAACGCCGCCGTCGACAACTACGGCCGCCGCGAATACCGGCGCTGCATGGTCACGCTCGGACTCACCTACGACACGACGCCGGAGCAGATGCAGGCCTTCGTCGAGGGCATCCGGGCCATCCTCAAGGCCAACCCCCACGTCCGCCAGGACGCCTACGAGGTCCATTTCCGGAACTTCGGGGACAGCGCCCTCGAGGTTCTCCTCTACTTCTTCTTCCGCGTGGAGAGCTGGACGGCCGAGCTTCGAGAGCGCCAGAACGTGTTCCTCGAGATCATCCGCCTCGCCGAGCGGCTCAAGGTGCGCTTCGCCTACCCCACGCAGACGCTGCACGTGGAGAGCGTGGCCCCGCCTGGCGACGTCCCGGAGTTTCCTCGCCCGAGCCGCGAAGAGCGCGCCGAGGCCGTACGTGGCTTCGGTCCCGGGGGCGCGCTGGCTACGGTGAGCACGCCCTGGGTCGCCGGCGGCCTCTGGCCTGGCGAGCCCGCGCCGGACTGGGCCGACGAAGCCGGCGACGGCGAAGGCTGAGCGACGCGTTCCTCGCGCCGCAGAATGCGGTACATGCTAGCGCCATGAGCGACATCCGGCGCGTGGGGATTCTGACTGGAGGCGGGGACTGTCCCGGCCTCAACGCCGTCATTCGCGCCGCCGTGCGCGTGGGCATTGGCCGCTACGGCTGGGAGATGCTCGGTATCGAGGACGCCTTCAACGGGCTCGTGGACCCGAGCTACAAGAGCCCGCGCGGCAACCGCTGGCTCACGGCCAACGACGTCCGGGGCATCATCGAGCGTGGGGGCACCATCCTCGGCACCTCCAACCGCGGCGACCCCTTTCGCTACGTGATCAAGGACCCCTCCGGCAAGGCCCGGGAGACGGACGTGAGCGACCGCGTGCTCGAGAACGCAAAGGCCCTCGGCCTCGACGCGATCATCAGCATCGGCGGTGACGGGTCCATGGGCATCGCCCAGCGCTTCATCGACAAGGGCCTGAAGATCGTCGGCGTCCCCAAGACCATCGACAACGACCTGGCCGGCACGGACCAGACCTTCGGCTTCGACACGGCGGTGAACATCGCCACGGAGTCCATCGACCGCATTCGCGACACCGCCGACAGCCACGACCGGGTGATGCTCGTGGAGGTGATGGGGAGGAACGCGGGCTTCATCGCCCTGCACGCCGGCATGGCCGGCGGCGCCGACGCCATTCTGCTCCCGGAGATCCCCTACGCGCTCGAACCGCTCGCCGAGATGATCGTTCGTCGCCGCGCCAAGGGCGCGAACTACTCCATTCTCGTCGTCGCCGAAGGGGCCAAGCCCGTCGGCGGTAGCGAGAGCGTCGTGAGCCACGCCGCCGGCGCCATGCCCCGGCTGATGGGCGCAGCGCATCGCGTCGCCGAGGGCCTCGAGCAGCTGGTCGACGCGGACATGCGCGTGACCGTGCTCGGCCATACGCAGCGCGGTGGGAGCCCGAGCCAATACGACCGGGTGCTCGGCAGCCGCTTCGGCGAGCGAGCCGCGGAGCTCGTCGCCGAAGGCCGCTTTGGCGAGATGGCCGCGCTCCGCCAGGGCCAGGTCATCGGTGTGCCCATCGCCGACGCCATCGCGACGCCGAAGCGGGTGGATCCCGAAGGCCAGCTCGTCCGCACGGCGCGCTCCCTCGGCACGGTCTTCGGGGACCGGCGCACGCCGCTCACCGTCGCGCCCTCAGCCGAGTCCGCGTAGCACCGCGGCGGCAACGCGGTCCGGCGCCTCGACCTGGAGGAAATGCCCCACGCCGGGGAGCACCTCCGCCGCGTAGCCGCCAGGGAAGAGCGACCCCTGGGATGCGGCCAGTGCCGGCGCGATGCACCCGTCCTCGGCCCCGTGCAGGTAGCGCACGGGCGCCTCGATGCGCCAGCGCCACGCCTCGGCAAGCGCGCCGGGGCGGAGCGCGCGCCGGTAGTAGCTGAGCGGACCCGGAAGACTCGCCTCGAGGCAGGCGTCCACCCTCGCCAGGTGGTCCACGACGGGCGCCGTCATGGCCAGGCCCGGGCTCCAGCGTTGCCAAAGACGGCGCGCGTAGCTCTGGCGGAGCGCGCGCTCGGGAAGTACCGGGAGCTGAAAGAACGCCAGATAGCGCGAGCGCCGGAGCTGTCCCGGGACGCGGCCCAGGCCGCGGAGAAACGCTTGCGGGTGCGGCACGCTCGCGGCGACGACGCGGCCCACGCGCGCCGGATGCCGGGCGGCGAGACCGTAGGCGAGGAGCGCGCCCCAATCGTGCCCCACCACATGGAAGCGCCGCCCGGCGGCCTGCGCGAGCCGATCGACTACGGCCCGCGGGTCGAGGTCCCCGCCGGTGGGCGACGGCGCGTAGCCCGGGAGCCACGGCGCGGTCACCCGGTAGCCCGCGCCGGCCAAGGCCTCGATGAGCGGCACGAAGCTCGTCGGAAGGTCCGGGAAGCCGTGGAGAACGAGCACCGGCGCGCCGTCCGCGGGCCCGGCCAGGAGCGCGGCCAGGGGGCCGAAGCGTCCCCGCGTGAGCGCGCCGCTCATCGGTCCTCCGGGCGCCGGTCCGCTGCTTCCATGCGCCGCCGCGCGCGGCGGGCTCCTGCCCAGCCGGCGAGGCCGATGGAGACCACGAGGAGTAGCGCGAGGAGCCCCACGAGGGCCTGGCCGAAGGAGTGCATCGTCGTTCGCTCTTTCTCGCGCGCCAGGTCCCGGCCGACGGCGCCGCTACCCGCCGTGGAGAGCGACGGCCAGCGTCCGGGCCACCTCATCGCAGAGCGCGCGCGCACGGCCCTGCCTCCCTCGCGCCCCGTTGACCAGCACGCTGAAGGCGACGCCGCTCCCGGCCGCGGGGCCGAGCACATAGCCGCTGAGCGCGATCACGTCGTTCAGCGTCCCGGTCTTCGCCCGGACGATGCGCGGCGCCGGCAGGTCCCGGAGGCGCCGGCGGAGCGTGCCCTCGCTGCCGCCGACGGCCAGGTGCGCGAGGTACTCGCTCCGGATCCCAGGCTGCTGATAGACGTGGTGAAGGAGCGCCACGAAGTGCCGCGCCGCGATCAAGTTGCCGTCGAAGAGTCCGGACCCGTTGACCAGCGTCGCCGCCCCCGGCGCGACCCCGGCCTGCGTGAGCACGTCCTGAAGCACCGCCAGGCCGCCGGCGGTGGTGCCGGGGCGTCGCCGCTCGGCACCCAGCACCTTCAGCAGCATCTCGGCCACGAAGTTGTCGGACCACTTGCCCACGCGATGCAAGAGCACCGCGAGCGTCGCCGAGTCGCGAGATGCGAGGAGCGGGAGCCCGCCCGGCGCGTCCCCGGTGCGGACCGACCGCCGGCCCCGGATGCCGGCGCGCCCGAGCGCGGCGGCCAGGGCATGGGCCGCATGCACGCGCGGGTCTTCGACGCGCCGCCGGTAGCCGACGCCGAGGATGCCTGCGGGCACGGAGCCGCGGAGCCGCACCGAAAGCCGGCCGTCGTCGAGGGCCCGCTGCGACGCGATCACGTTCGGGGCACCCTCGGGCGCCGTGGTCATGCCGTTGTCGACCTCGAAGTAGCCCGGCGCCGCGAAGCGCACCGTCGGCGTCGCGCCGACCTCGCCGGGGACGACGCGGAGCACGTAGCTGGCGCGCTCCACGGCGACAGCGCCCACGGCCGCTCGAAAGGCGGCCATCTCGCCGGGCTGCTGTTCGAAGGCCGGCGGGAGAATGGCGTCGTCGAAGTAGCTCGCGTCGACCCACACCCGGTCGACGCGCCGCACGCCGCGGTCTTCGAGGGCTTCGGCGAGCTGCACCAAGTCACTGACGCGGAGCGAGGGGTCGCCGTAGCCGCGGAGCACGAGGTCGGCCACGGCCCCGTCTTCGACGCGCCCATGAAGCCCCGTCGGCATGGTGAAGTCCGGGCCGAGTTCCATGAGCGCCGCCGCCGCGGTCAGGAGCTTCTGGTTCGACGCCGGGTTGAGCGGCAGGTCACCGCGCCGGGCGAAGAGCTCTTCTCCGCTTTGAAGGTCGCGGACGGCCACGCCGACACGCTCGCCGAGCTGGGCGTCGCGCAGCACCTCGTCGAGGCGCCCGGCGAGGGGCTGCGCCCGCGTGGACTCCGGCGCGCCCGTCTGAAGACCGAGGAGGGCGACGAGGGCGACGGCGTAGGGGACGAAGCGCGCGCGGGTCACGGCGCGCACGCTACACGGGGCGCCCGGGCTTGCGCCACGGCCTGCCTCGCGGTGTGCCTGCTCCTCGGCGCCTGCGAAGAGGCGCGTCCGCCCGACGACGCAGCGGTGCTTCTGCTCTCGCGGCCGGCCTTGAACCTCGACCCGCGTTTCACCACGGACCCGGTCGGCCTCCGCGTGAGCCGGCTCCTCTTCGCCAGCTTGGTCACCCTCGACCCGCGCACGCTGGAGGTCGTCCCGGACCTCGCCGAGGAGGTGCGGCGCGAGGGCGACCGGGCTTGGCGCGTGCGGCTCCGGCCGGGCCTTCGTTTCGCCGATGGGAGCCCGCTGACCATCGACGACGTGCGGGCGACCTTCGAAGGGGTGAAGGACCCGGCGCTCGCGAGCCCCTGGGCCGCGACCTATGCGCGTATCGTCCGCATCGAGACCCTCGACGCACGCACGCTCCGCTTCGTGCTGGACGGACCTCACGCCACCTTTCGGACGGACCTCGAGCTGCCCATCGTGCGCGCCGCGGACGCACGGCGCCGCGGTGCGCGCGTGGGCGCGGGCTCGCATCGGCTCCTCCGCGCCTCTGAGGGCGAGCTGATGCTGGAGGCCAACCCGCACTGGCACGGCGGCGCCCCGCGCGTTCCCCGGCTTCGCTTGGTGGTCGTGCGCGACGACAACGTCCGCGCCATGCGCCTGCGCGGCGGAGGCGCCGACCTCGCCCTCGGTACGGTTCCGCCGTCGCTGGTCCCGATCTTCGAGGACGACCCGCGCTTTTTGGTGCGCCGCGCGCCCGGCGTCGGCACGCTCTATCTCGGTGTCCAGGGCGACGCTCCGGGCCTCGGTGCGCCGACGCGGCGCGCGCTCTGCCAGGCCCTGGACCGGCCCGCGCTGCTCGCTGCCAAGCTCGCGGGGCGGGGCCGGGTCGCTCACTCGTGGATCCCCGCCGGGCACTGGGCCGAGGCGCCGGTGCGGACGCCGGCCTTCGATGCGGCCGCCGCCCGGCGCTTCTTCGCCGCGCATCCGCTCCGCCGGCGCCTCGTGCTTCGGACCAGCAGCGATCGCTTCCGCGTCTCCACGGCCCTCGCCATTGCCGCCATGCTCCGGGAGGTGGGCGTCGCCGTCGACGTGCGGCCGAGCGAGAACGCGAGCTTCTTGGCGGACCTCGCCGCCGGGCGCTTCGATCTGGCGCTGCTCGAGGTGCCCGAGGTGTTCGAGCCTCACGTGCTCAGCTGGTTCTTCGCAAGCGACCGCATCCCCGGACCGGACCGCGCCGGAGCCAACCGCTGGCGCTTTCGAAGCCCGGCTCTGGACGCGGCCCTCGAGCGCGGGCGCCTGGGCGGTTCACGCGCCCTGCGCCGCGCGGCCTACGCGGACGTGCAGCGCATTCTCGCGGCGGAGCTGCCAGTGATCCCGCTCCTGCAGCGGGACCAGGTCGCCATCACGCGCCAGGGCTTCACCGTCGACGTGCCCCGGGACGGCCGCTTCGGGACGCTCGCGCGTTAGTGCCCTGAGCTAGGACACGCAACTAAGGCACCCCCGAGAGGCCCGGCCGGGGGCATGGGCCTTCGTGTGGAGGAGGGCGCCTTTGCGGCGCTGGGGCGCGCCGCCTAAGAACGCGGCGTGCTCTTGAGGGACGCGGTGCACGGCCTCGTGGCCTTCGAAGGGGACGCGGAACGCGTCGTCGAGCGCTTGCTCGCGACGCGCGAGCTCCAGCGCCTCCGGCACGTGCGGCAACTCGGCCTCACGGCTCTCGTCTTTCCCGGCGCCGAGCACACGCGCTTCGCGCACGCCATCGGCGCGGCCCACGTCATGGTTCGGCTCCTGGCGCGCGTGCGCCAGGTCGAGGGGAGCCTCGACGTGAGCGAGCGCCTCGACGCGGAGGCCGCGCGCGACGCCGTGGCCGCGGCGCTGCTCCACGACCTCGGTCACGGCCCCTTTTCGCATCTCTTCGAGGAGCTTCTCCCCGGCGGCGTAGCCCACGAATCCTGGACCTACCGCGTCATCGAGGACCCCGCGACGGAGGTGCACGGGGCGCTCGAGGGGCTCTCAAAGGGCATGGCGGCTCGCGTGGCCGGGCTGATGCGCGGCCGCTACCGCCTCGGCTACCTGGCGCGTGCCGTGGCCGGCGCCCTGGACGTGGACCGCGCCGATTACCTCTTGCGCGACAGCCAGATGACCGGCGTCGGCTACGGCCTCTACGACCTCGACTGGTTGCTCCGCTCCTTCACCTTCGGCGAAGCCGGCGGGGAGACGGTGCTCGCCGTCGAGGGCCGGAAGGGCCTGCCGCCCATCGAAGCGTTCTTCCTCGGCCGGCACAACATGTACCAACAGGTATATCACCACAAAGCCACGCGAAGCGCGGAGGCGGTGGTGCGCGGCATCTTCACCCGCGTGGGCGAGCTGGTGCGCGAGGGTCGGCCGCCGGCCCGTACGCCCGCGGCCCTCGCGAGCGCGGCGCGCGGGGAGACCGTGGCGCTCGGCGACTACCTGGCCCTGGACGATGGCGAGATCTGGTCGTGCTTCGCGAGCTGGGCCGGCGAGCGAGACGCCGTGCTCGCGTCGCTCGCGGACGCGATCCGGGCCCGCCGCTTACCGAAGACGCTCCCGCTTCCCCAGGGCGCGGGGGAGGCAGAGCGGTGGGACGCGGCCGAAGCGGTGGCGCGGCGCATCGTGCGGGAGGCCGGACTCCGCGACGACCTCCACGTGCGCGTCGACGTTCCCGAGACGATTCCCTACGAGGAGCCGAGCGGCTCCGGGCCGGAGGGGCTCTGGGTGGTCATTCGCCACCGGCCCATTCAGCGCCTCGGGGACGCGAGCTTCGTGCTCCGCCAGCTGCGCGGAAAACGAGTGCGCCGGCCCCGGCTCATCGTGCCGGCGGCGCTTCGACACGACATCGTGCGGGGCCTCGGCAGCCTGCTCGACGCCTCGGACCTTCGCGACTCAGGAGACCCCTCATGACCTTCCATCGCTCGACCTCGTCGTTTTGCCGGGACCGGGCCCTGGTCTTGGCCGCGCTGACCGCGGCGTTCGTTCCCGCCCAGGCGCTCGGCGACGAGGCGCCGAGCACGCTCCGCGTGGAGCTCGCGCCCTTTCCCGAAGCCGGCCCCTTCAAGCGACGGCTCGTCTGGACGAGCGCGGCGGAGCAGGAGGTGGTCCTCGACCGGCGGCTCCTCGCCATCCGCGTCCGCCCCGCCGAGGGACGCGCGCGCGAGTGCCGGCACCCGGACGCCCCCACCCGCACCCCGGAGGCTCGGCTGCGCCGGCTGGCGCCGGGGCAGCGCGTCGAGGAGTGGGTGGACCTGCGCACCTACTGTACCGGCCGCGCGCGGGCGTCGCTCTTGGCCGGCCCAACCACCCTCGAGCTCCGCTACGGGTTTCGCCGGGGCGGCGCCCGGCGCTGGATCCTCCGGGACGGCGCCGGCGAACGCACGGCGAGCGTGGTCGGCCTCGAGCACGCCTTCGCGCCGCCGCCGGTGCCCGAAGCGGCGCAGGTCCCGGCGCCGGATGCGGTGGCCGTCTCCCTCGCGAACACGACGGCGCGTGGCGTACCCACGTTCACCGTACGCCTTCGCGGGGAGGGCGTTCGCGTCTACCCGCGCCGCGACCTCTTTCGCTTTCGGGTCCGCGGTCCGCTTGGCGAGGTCGAGTGTCGCCCGAGGCGCCAGCCCGTGGTGCCCATCCGGGACTTCTATCGGCGCCTCGGACGGTGGCAGGCGTCCATGTCGGCGCGCTGGGCGTGTCCCGAGGGGACCTTCTCCGTGCCCGGTCTCTATGAGGTCGTGCCCGTGGTGGATCTCGTCTACGACGGCACGCGCCACGGCTACGACGCCGTGACCGGGACCTTCGAGGGGGCCCCGGCCACCGTCCGGCGCACCGGCGGGAGCTACGTGCAGCAGCGACCGGGGGACCTGCTCGGCGTTCTCCGGGCCGGGTCGTGAGAACCGTCGACCCGCTGGCCCGTCGCCTGGCGGCCCTCGCGCTCGCGCTCGCCTTCGTCGCCCTCGCCTTGGCCGCTCTTTCCTACGCCCAGGGTCAGCGCTACCTGGAGGACGTCCGTACGCTGGGTCGGGCCCTCGACGCCCGTGCGCCGGCCTTCGGAGGATCCCCGCCGCCGCGCCTCGACGTCGAGTAGGCGCGCGCTACGAGAGCGGAGGGGGACCATGGCGAAGATTCTCGTCGTCGACGACCAGAAGAACATGCGCACGACGCTCGCGATGATGCTTCGCGGTGCGGGGCACGAAGTCGACGAGGCGCCGGACGGCGACGCTGCGCTCGCGCGCGTGCCCGCCGAGGCCTACGACCTGGTGCTCACGGATCTCAAAATGGGCGCGACGGACGGCATGGACGTGCTCCGGGAGGCCCGGTCCAAAGCACCGCTTACCGAGGTGATCGTGATGACCGCCTACGGCACCATCGAGAGCGCCGTGGAGGCCATGCGCGTCGGCGCCCACGACTACCTCCAAAAGCCCTTCAACGAAGACGAGCTCTTGGCCAAGGTCGACAAGGCCCTCGAGAAGCGGTTGCTCCAAAACGAGGTCTCCATGATGGCGGCGGAGCTGCGCGAGCGGTACCGCTTCGAGAACATCATCGGCCGGTCCCGGGCCATCCGGGACGTGCTCGGCCGCGTAGTTCGCATCGCGCCGACGCCCGCGACGGTGCTCATCACCGGCGAGAGCGGCACGGGCAAGGAGCTCGTGGCGCGCGCCATTCACGCCAACAGCAGCCGCGCCGACCGTCCCTTCGTCAGCGTGAACTGCGCGGCCATCAGCGAGACGCTGCTCGAGAGCGAGCTCTTCGGCCACGCGCGCGGTGCCTTCACCGGCGCCGTCCAGGCGCGAAAGGGCCTCTTCGAAGAAGCCAACGGGGGCACTTTTTTCTTCGACGAGATCGCCGAGACGCCGCCGAGTTTTCAGGCGAAGCCCCTCCGCGCCATTCAGGAGGGAGAGATCCGCCGGCTCGGCGAGAACCAGCCGATTCACGTCGACGTCCGCATCATCGCCGCGACGAACCAGGACCTGAAGCTGGCCATCGAAGAGAAGCGCTTTCGCGAAGACCTCTACTACCGGCTCAACGTCGCCCGCTTCGTGTTGCCGCCGCTTCGCGAGCGCCGCGAGGACATCCCGCTCCTCGCCGAGCATTTTCTCCAGAAGTACCAACGCAAGATGCGCCGGCACGCGGAGTTCGGCGACGGGGTGCTCGAGTTCCTCCAGGGCTATCCCTTCCCGGGAAACGTCCGCGAGCTGGAGAACCTGGTGGAGCAGGGCGTGGCGCTCTCGCTGGAGGGGACCGTCTCCCTCGACGACGTCGTCCCGCCGGAGCTTCGCGCCGAGGCGGACGCGGCGCCGGCGCCTCCGCGTTCGCTCCAGGAGGTCGTGGACCGCGCGGAACGCGAAGCGATCCAGGCCGTCCTGCGCGATGTCGAGGGCAACAAGGAGCGCGCGGCCGCGATGCTCGGGCTGAGCTCGACGACGCTCTGGCGCAAGATGAAGCGCCTCGACGTGGCCTGGCCAGCGAGCTGAGCTGCGGAGGCGCGTCCGCGGCACGGCGTCGCCGGAAAGTTGGCGTGGCCGACTCCGCCACGGTCTCCTTCCGTCGATGCGCGTGCTGGTGATCGACCCGAACCCCGACGATCGCGCGCGCCTCACGACGGGCCTTCGCGTGGCCGGCGTCTGGGCCGAGTCCACGGCGAGCGGCGCCGCGGGCCTCGCGCGCCTGGAGGCGGAGACCTTCGACTTCGTCATCGTCGACCTGCTCCTCGAGGACATCGGCGCCTTGCGGCTTCTCCGGTGTGCCGCGGACCGCTTCCCACGGCTGAAGCTCCTGCTCACGAGCGCCTACCACCCGAGCGCCGCGCAGCTTCAGCGCACGGGCATCGACCTGGTGGGTTTCCTGCCGAAGCCCTGGTCCCGAGACGAACTCGTCGGGTTCTTGAGGCGCAAGAGCACGCCGCCGCCGCCGGCGCCGCGCCTCTCGCGCTGATCGCGGGCGAGGCGTGCCCTTCCGGGCGGGCGTGGCATCCTCCGCCGCGCATGGCGAAGCGAATCGGAGACATGCTCGTCGCGGACGGCTACGCGACGGTCGCGGAGGTCGAGGACGCGCTCGCCGCCCAAGCGAGCACCGGTCGCCGGCTCGGGGCCGAGCTCGTGGCGCGAGGCGTGGTCACCGAAGAAGAGATGACCCAGACGCTGTCTCGACAGCTCTCGGTCCCCTGGGTTTCTCTCCACCGGGTCGAACTCACCCGGGACCTGCTCCGGCTCCTGCCCCGGGCGCTTTGCCTCTCCGTGCGCTGCGTCCCGGTGTACCGGCGCGCGGTTCGCGGCAAGGGCGACACGCTCTTCGTCGCCATGGACGACCCGACGCAGGACGCCGCCCTCGAGCGGCTGGCGCGCGCGGCCCGGCTCCCGGTGAAGCCCATGGTGGCGCCACCGTCGGAGGTCAGCGAAGCGCTGCGCATCTACTACGGCGACGTGGAGGAGATGGAAGCCGAGGCGTCTGGCGCGGCTCCGCAGCTCTACACGCTCGAGCCGCCGGCCCCGGGCCCGGGGGCGGCGCCGGGGCCGCGTATGGTCACGCTCACGCTTCTCGACGGGACCGAGGTGCGCCTGCCGGCGCCGGGTCGCGATGCGGCAGAGCCGCCGGCGCCGCAGGAGCAGATGACGGCGCGCGATCTCGTCGCGGCCTTGCTCGCCAAGAGCCAGGGCGTGGACGTGTCCGGCGTGCTCCCGGACGCGGGCTTCGAGGTGCTCTTCGCGAGCCTGCTCGACGTGCTCCTACGCAAGGGGCTCGTGGCCGATTGGGAGTTCGTCGAGGCCTTCGAGCGCGCCAAGCGATGGCACGCGGAGGGAGGGGCGCCATGATTCGTCTGCTTTTCCGGAGCCCGCTCTCCCTCCTCGGCGCAGGCGTGCTCCTGTACATCTTCTTCTTCGTCCCCCTCGGCGAGCTCACGGCCTTCCAGCACGCGCGTCGCATCGCTGGAACGGAGGAAGCCCGCGAGCTCGGCCAGGAGGCCGGGGCCGCCGCTCGGCGCCTGGAAGAGCACCTGCAGAGCGAGGTTGGGCGGCTCCTCGACGCGGGCGTCGATGGCGGCGGGGACGCCGGCTCCCGAGCGGCCCAGTCACCCCGGTAGCGCCCCGCGTCTGGATGCGGGCCGCGCGACCGAGTAGAGCGAGGTCCCGTGTCTAGCCTGAAGTACCGCGCCGACATCGATGGCCTCCGGGCCGTCGCCGTGCTGCCCGTGCTCTTCTTTCACACGGACCTGCCGGGTGCGAGCGGCGGGTACGTGGGCGTAGACGTCTTCTTCGTGATCAGCGGTTTCCTGATCACCTCGATTCTCCACAAGGAGATCGGCGCCGGACGCTTCTCCATCGTGCGCTTCTACGAGCGCCGGGTACGGCGCCTCTGGCCGGCGCTGGTCGTCGTGGTGCTCTTCACGACCGTGCTGGCCTGGCTCTTTCTCCTGCCGCCGCTCCTGCGCGACTACGGCCAGTCCCTCGTCGCCGTCACGGTCTTCGCTTCGAACGTGCTCTTCTATCTCGAGGCGGGCTACTTCGACGGGCCGGCGGAAGAGAAGCCGCTCCTCCACACCTGGTCCCTCGCCGTCGAGGAGCAGTTCTACCTGTTCTTCCCGCTCCTGCTCCTGCTGCTCCACCGGCGGGGCTGGCCCCTCGTGCGCGTGCTCCTGGGCCTCTTCGTGGTGTCCCTCGCCGGCAGCGTGTGGCGCCTGCCCTCGGATCCTTCCCTCGTCTTCTATCAGCTCCCCTTCCGCGCCTGGGAGCTGCTCATGGGCGGGCTCCTCGCCGTGGGCGGGCTCAAGGCGGTGCCCGCGAAAGCCGCCCACGGCCTCGGTCTCGTCGGTCTGGGGCTAATCGCCGGCAGCATCGTGCTCTACACGCCGGCCACGCCCTTTCCCGGTCTGGCCGCCGTGCCTCCGTGCCTCGGGACGGCGCTGGTCATTCACGCGGGCCGCACGGAAGGCGGCGTCGCCGGTCGCTTCCTCGGCCTCGCGCCGCTCGTGTTCATCGGGAAGATGTCCTACTCCCTCTACCTCTGGCACTGGCCGCTCATCGTCTTCGCTCGCCTGCTCGCTCCGACGGGGCACCTCGGGACCGGCGAGACCCTGGCCGTGCTCGCTCTCTCCTTCGTGGGCGCCGCGTTCAGCTGGAAGGTCATCGAGCAACCTTTCCGTTCCGCGCCGCCCCGCGGGCGCTTCACCCGGCGCACCATGTTTGCCGGGGCCATCGCCGTGAGCGTTGCCTGGCTTGCCGTGGGCGCGGGTCTCGAGCTGACCCGGGGTGCCCCGGGACGGCTCTCGCCCGAAGGACGCCGGCTCGCGGAGGCCGCGACGGACTTCTCGCCCGCGCCCGAGCCCTGCGAGCGCTTCGCGGCGGGCGGGCAGGCCGCGTCCGATCTCGGAGAGGGCCTCTGCCTCGTCGGCGCGCCGGAGAGCACTCCGCGCTATCTCCTCTGGGGCGACTCGCACGGCGGCATCCTCTCCCACGGCGTGGCCGCGGCGGCCGCCGAGGTCCGTGCGCCGGGTCTCGCCTGGTTCCCGCCCGGATGCCCGCCGCTGATGGGCCTCGAAAAGGACGAGAGCGTCGCGCCGGCGTCGAGTGACGCCGCCTGTGGCGAAGGCAGCCGAGCGCTCGTTCGGCTCATCGAAGAGACGGCCAGCGTGGAGGCGGTCGTGCTCATCGGCCGCTGGGCCTACTACGCGACGGGGCAGGGCGTCGGCCTCGACAGCGAGCGACGCATCGCCGTGTGGCGCGCGGGCGAGGAGCGCGACGCCGACGCCCAGGCCGCGCTCGTGGCGGACGCCCTCGTCGAGACCGCGCGCCGTCTGCACGCCCTCGGCAAGCGCGTGTTCGTGCTGCGCATGGTGCCGGAGCTCCCGGGCTTTGGCGCGGCGCGGGCGGCGAGCGCGGCGCTCGTCGGCGGGACGCCCGTCGCGACGAACGTGGCGCGTACCGACGCCGACGCGCGGGTCGCTGCGCTCGAAGGGGCCTTCACGCGCCTCGAGGAAGAGGGGCTCGCGACGGTGCTCGATCCCCGAGGCCGATTCTGCCGCGCGGGCCGCTGCCATGCGCTCGACGCGGAGGGCCTGCCCCTCTACTTCGACGACAACCACGTGACCACGAGCGCCGCGCGGGCCCTGGCGGCGGTGTTCGCGCCGGTGTTTGCGTCGCTCAGCCCTTGAGCAGGCCGCGGAGGGCGCCCTTCAGCTTGCCCTTCACGCCACCGGCGCCCTCGTCGATGAGCTCCGTGCCGAGGAAGGTGCGCCCGTGCGGACCACCGCTCGGCACCGTCGCGACCACCCGGCAGCCGGCGTAGGCGGTCATGGGGTCCGCGCCGTGGTCCGGCGTCATGCGCGTGCGAAACACACCGGGCATCCACTGGTTGATTCGAAGGTCCGGATGCGTGACCTCGACGGCGAGGGCCCGCGTGAGCACATCGACGGCGCCCTTCGTGGCCGAGTAGACCGCCGCCTCCGGGATGGGGTCCTTGAAGGCATAGGAGCCGACGTTGACGACGCGGCCGTACCCGCGCTCGAGCATGCCCGGGAGCGCGCGCCGGCAGGTAAGGGCGAGGCCGAGCACGTTGACCTGGAGCGCCTGGGCGAAGCGCTCCATGTCGTGCTCCACGAAGCGTTCCTTCGGGTACACGGCTGCGTTGTTCACGAGCACGTCCACGCGCCCGTGCGCGGACTCGGCGTCCGCGAAGAGTCGCTCGACGTCCTCTGGCTGGCTCACGTCGCCGACGACGAAGCGCATGCGCCCCTCGCCGTATTTCTCGGTGGTCTCCGCGAGGTCCGCCTCCGTGCGGCCGAGCCCCACCACCTGCGCCCCGTCGCGGCAGAACCCGGCGGCGAGCCCGCGACCGACTCCGGAGCCGGCTCCGGTGATGACGACGACCTTTCCCTCGACCATGAGGGCGCCGTACACGCCGGGCCGGGCCGGGGTCAACGGGCACCGAAGCGACGAGCGCGGCTCCCTCGCTTGCTGGCCGTCGCGGCCCGCCCCATGCTCCGCGCCCATGCGCCAGCTTCCCGTGCTGCCCGACGTGCTCGCGGAGCGTCCCGAAGAGCAAACCTGGGATGTCATCGTGATCGGCACGGGCATGGGAGGCGCGACCGCGGGCCTCGCCCTCGCCGAGAAGGGCCATCGCGTGCTCTTCGTGGAGAAGGGCCTCTACCTTTTCGGCGACCACGATCGCGGCGATGGCGAGCACGACGAGAACGCCACGGACGAGGCGGGGCGCCTGCGCGCGGGATGGTGGCCGCAGCCCATCAAGGCCAACACGAACCTCGGGGACATGGAGTTCCACGGCCCTTATGGCTGCGGTACGGGCGGGTCGACGAGCCTCTACGCCTCCGCCCTCGAGCGCATGCGACCCGAGGACTTCGAGCCGCGGCGCTACCACCCGGACGGCGGGGAATCGAACGTCCCCGACACCTGGCCCTTCGCCTACGAGGAGCTCCTGCCCTACTACCGCCGGGCCGAGACCCTCTACGATGTTTGCGGTACGCAGGACCCGCTTCTTCCGGATGCGGAAGGCCCGCTCCGCCCCCCTCCGGAGATGAGCCCGCGCGACGCGCTCATCTTCGAGGCCATGGAGGCCTCGGGCGTGAGTCCCTATCGCGCACACGTGGGGGCCCTCTTCAAGGAGGGCTGCAAGGGCTGCGGCGGCACGCTCTGTCCTCGCGCGTGCAAGGCCGACGCCGGCCGCAACGCGGTCCTCCCGGCACTCCAAAAACACGGCGCGCGCATTCTCCCGAACTGCGAGGTCCTGCGCCTGGAGGCTCGCGGCGAGCGCATCGACCACGTCGTCTGCCGCCGCGACGGCGAGGAGCTTCGGCTTCGCGGAAAGGTGGTCGTGCTCGCCGCCGGCGCGCTCATGTCGCCGGTGATCCTGCTCCGTTCGAAGGCCGCGGACGGCAGCCTCGGCCTCGCCAACCGCTCGGACCAGGTGGGGCGCAACCTCATGATGCACGCCGCCGAGTACGTCGCCGTACGGCCGAGTAAGACGCTCTCGCAGGAGGGGCCCCACAAGGCCATCTCGACGAACCATTTCTACGTCACGAACGGCTACAAGCTCGGCAACCTCCACTCCATGGGGGTGCCCATCGTCGGCGGCATGATCGCCGAGTTTCTCCGGCAGAAGGCGGAGAAGGAGAGGAGCTGGTACCTCAAAGTGGGCCGCGTCGGACGCAAGGTCGCCGGCGTCGCCGGTCAGGCCATGTTCGGGCGCGCCGTGCTGATGTCTACGCTCGTCGAGGACCTTCCCTACGCCCAGAACCGCGTGGTGCTCGATGACGCTGCGCCCGATGGACGACGCCTCGAGTACACCTACCCGGACGAGCTCGAGAAGCGCTCGGCCCTCTTCGACGAGACGATGAAGAAGGCCTTCAAGGGGCGTCTCGTCGTGCGTTCGCTGACGGGCTCCCGAAACCTCAACTGGGGCCACGTTTGCGGTACCTGCCGCTCGGGCCCGGACCCAGACACCAGCGTCGTCGACGCCACCGGGCGGAGCCACGAGATCGAGAACCTCTACGTGGCGGACTCGAGCTTCTTCCCGGCGGCCGGGGGCATGAACCCGTCGCTGACCATCGCCGCCAACGCGCTGCGCATCGCGGACCACGTCGGCGCAGAGTTCTGAGTTTTTCCTGCGGCGGGGCTTTCCTCGGCCGCGCGGAGGACTATCCACCCGGAGCTGCACGGGGCGAGGCGCGGCGACGAGGCCGCGTCGTGCCCGGCGGAACCTGACCGAGGAGCGCCGCCCCAGGGAGCGGCGAGAGGTGATGTGATGAACGTAGTCTTGCAAGAGCGCGCGGACGGGGGCGTCCGCTACGGGATGGGGGCGCTGTGCGCGGCGGCCCTCGTCGCCTGCACGAACCCGGCCCCGGCGGCGCCAGCGGCGGCGGGCGAGAGCGGCGGCGAAGCCGTGGCCTCCGCGGCCGGCGACGCGCCCTACCGAAACGACGACTGGTGGCCCAACCGCCTCGACCTGCGGGTCTTGCAGGCCAACGCCCCGACCGGTGACCCCGTGGACCCGGGCTTCGACTACGCCGCGGCCTTCGAGGGCCTCGACCTGCCGGCGGTGAAGGCCGACGTCGAAGAGGTGCTCACCACCTCGCAGGATTGGTGGCCGGCGGACTACGGCCACTACGGGGGGCTGATGATCCGCCTCGCCTGGCACAGCGCCGGTACCTACCGGACGACCGACGGCCGAGGCGGCTCCGCCGACGGCGCCATTCGCTTCGCCCCGCTGAACAGCTGGCCGGACAACGCCAACCTCGACAAGGCCCGGCGCCTGCTCCTGCCCGTGAAGATGAAGTACGGCCGGAGCCTCTCCTGGGCCGACCTCATGATCCTGGCGGGCAACGTCGCCCTCGAGTCCATGGGCTTCGAGACCTTCGGTTTCGGTGGCGGCCGTGAGGACGTCTTCGAGCCCACGGACATCAACTGGGGCCCGGAGACCGAGTGGCTCGCGGACCAGCGCTTCAGCGACGCCGGCGAGCTCGACAGGCCGCTCGCGGCCTCGCAGATGGGCCTCATCTACGTGAACCCGGAGGGGCCCGGCGGGAACCCGGACCCGGTGGCCGCGGCCCGGCACATCCGCATCACCTTCGGCCGCATGGCCATGAACGACGAGGAGACCGTCGCGCTCATCGCCGGCGGCCACACGCTCGGCAAGGCCCACGGCGCGGCGCGGCCCCAGGGCAACGTCGGCCCGGAGCCCGAGGGCGCGCCCCTCGAGGAGCAGGGCCTCGGCTGGCGGAACCGCCACGGAAGCGGCAACGGCGCCGACACCATCACGAGCGGC
>JBCCAW010000461.1:0-4920 GCA_039814655.1 Myxococcota bacterium
CCCCGTCGGCTACCGCAAACATCGCGGCCCTCCGGCGCGTGGGGCGCGCGTTGCACCGCCGCTCTGGGGGCCGAGCCCGGCGCCGCGGGCCCGGCCCGGGGCGGGGCCCGCCTCCGGGTCGACCTCGACGCGGCGCTCGATGGGCCGCGCGCCGAGCGTGCACGGCAAGGGCTTCAAGCGACCTCGGCGAGCGACGAGCAGCGTGGTCTCGGTCCCCGCGTCCATGCTCTCGAGGCGGCCCGCGAGATCATCCGGGATGCGCGCGTCGCCGATGGCGATCAGCTCGTCGCCAACGTTCAGCCCCGCCGCATGGGCTGGCGTGTCGCGGCGCACCTCCGTGACCCTGCCGCCCTCGCCCAGACGCGCGCCGAGGTACGCGCCCGCCGGTGCCTCCTCGGCGGGGGCGAAGCGGAGCCCGAGCGTGCGGAAGGCGACGGTGAAGTCGAGGGGCGCGGCGCCGTCGACGGCCTCCGCGAAGAACGCCGTGTGGTCCACGCCGGAGAGCTCCGAGGCGAGGTCGCGGAAAGCCTCCGGGGTGAAGCCGCGCGGCTCCGCGGAAAAGCGCTCGTAGGCGGCGCGCATCACGTCGTCGAGGGAGCGCTCGCCGTCCGTGGCTTCGCGAATGCGGGCGTCGAGGAGGAACGCCACCAGCATGCCCTTCACGTAGTAGCTGACGGCCGTGTTCACGGAGTTCTCGTCGGGCCGGTAGTACTTGATCCAGGCGTCGAAGCTCGCCATCGAAAGGGACTGCACGAGGCGACCCGGCGCGCTCTCGACGCGCTCGATGCTCTTCGAGAGGACCTCGAGGTAATCGGTCTGCGTCATGAGGCCGATGCGGCGCAGCAGGAGATCGTCGTAGTAGCTGGTAACGCCCTCGGCGACCCAGAGGTCCCGGACGTAGTTCTCGGTCTCGTAGTCGAAGGGCCCGAGGGGCTCCGGGCGGAGCCGCTTCACGTTCCAGGTGTGGAAGAACTCGTGGCTCACGAGGCCGAGCCAGCGCCGGTAGGCGTCGTCGTCCTCGCTCGCCCAGCGCGAGCCGATGAAGAGCGTCGAGGCCTTGTGCTCGAGGCCGCCGCCGCCGCCGCTGAGCACGTTCTGGAACACGTAGCGCTCGTTGGGGACGACGCGCCAGAAGCGCTGCTGGCGCGCCACGAGGCGCGTCAGATCGGCCAGCGCCCGCTCCTGATCGAAGACGCCGTGGCCCTCGAAGGTCGCGAGCACGTGCTCGACGCCGCCCACCTCGAAGGTGTCGATCTGCGCCTCGGCGCCGGCAACCCAGGGCGAGTCCACGAGCTCGTCGAAGTCCATCGCGAAGTAGCGCGTCTCCCCCTCCGCTGCCTCCGGATGAACGGGAAGCGCCGTCGCGACGTGAGGCCAGGCGTTCGGCACCTCCATGCGGACGTCGAAGGGGCTCGCGAGGCCTTCCGCGGGCACCACGTAGAGCGCCGCGCCGTTGAGCACGGCCAGGTCCGCATCGACGAAGTTGGTGCGGACCGTCAGCTCGCGGGCGTAGACGCGGTAGCGAATGGCGATGCGCTCCGGGAGGGCCGCGGGGACGGGAGCCGGGGCGGCTTCGGGCGCTTCGCCTTCGCCGCCCGGCGCGTCCGCGGCCGCGGCCTGGTCCTCGGGGCTCGGCTCTTCCGGCGCCGCCGGTGGCGCCATGACGCGCCAGCGGTTCTTGCTCACCTTCCGGACCGGGAGCGGCGTCCCCTCGAGGGTCATGGCCTCGAAGCCCTCCACCTGCCGCGCGAACTCGCGAACCAGGTAGGACCCGGGGGTCCAGACGGCCATCATGAGCTCGAGCTCCGGCCCGTCGGTCGCGAGCACGGCCTCGACGTCGACCATGTGCCGTGCCGCGTCCGCGAAGCGGAGCGTGTACTCGTGCACGGGACCATCGCCGCGGGGCACGGCGGGCCGCGCCTCGACGCGCACGCGGGGCTCTTCGACCACGCCAGCGTCCTCGGCGACCTTGGGCTCGCAGCCGAGCTCCTCGGGGGTGCAGGCGAAGAGCAGCCAGGCCGCCACGGCGACACGCGGGACGACGCTCCGCGCGGCGGGATGCGGCCACCTCGATTCGGTGGTTCTCACCGGCCGCGGGGTACCACAGGCAGCCCGGGAAGTCGCGACGGACCAGGGCGCCGGCGGGCCTTCGGGGGCGGGACGGGGCCCCCGCGGAGCGGCGCGCGCGCGACGCGCGAGGGTCACCCGGTCGGCGAACCAGGGCGCGCCAGCCGGCCGGCGAGGAGCAGCGTGAGTCCGCCCGCGAGCAGCCAGCCACCGAGCACGTCGGTGGGATAGTGGACGCCGAGAAAGGGGCGGCTCAGGCCCACGAGCGCGGCAAGGGGCAGGAGCGCCGCGAGGGGCCAGCGCCGCCCCTCCGCCGCGGCCAGCAGCGCGAGACCGACGAAGAAGAAGGCCGAGGCCGTGGCGTGGCCGCTCGGAAAGGACAGGCCGGACGCCTCGTAGACCGCCTGCGCGGCGTCCGGCCGGGGCCGACCGAAGGCGAACTTGGCCGCGGACATCACGGCGTAGCCCGCGAGGCAGAGCGCGGCGAGCCCCGCGGCGGCGCGGCGCCGACCCGAGACGGCGAGCAGGAGCGTCGCGGCGGCCACGAGCGGGAGCTGCCCAGACCAGCCGCCCAAGGCCGTGACCCCGAGGACCAGCGCCGTTCGCTCCGGGGTCCGGCTCGCTTCGAGGGACGCGAGGAGCGCGTCCTCGCCGAGCACGGGACCCGGACCGAAGGCGAGCACGACGCCGGCGAGCGCGACGAAGGCCAGGAGCAGCGCCACGCCAGCCTGGGACAGGCGCCGGGGGCTCACCGGTAGCCCTCGGCCTGCAGCTCGAAGAGCCGCGCGTAGCGACCACCGAGCTCCATGAGCGCTTCGTGCGAGCCCTGCTCGACGATGCGGCCGTCGTCGAGCACGACGATCTCGTCGGCCATGCGGACCGTGGAGAAGCGGTGGCTGATGAGGATGGCCATGCGGTCCGCCGCGAGCTCGCGGAAGCGCTCGAAGATGCGGGCCTCGGCGCCGGCGTCCATGCTCGCCGTGGGCTCATCGAGCACGAGGATGTCCGCGCGCTCGCGCATGAAGGCCCGGGCGAGGGCGACCTTTTGCCACTGGCCGAGGCTGAGCTCCTGGCCGCCCTTGAACCAGCGACCGAGCTGCGTGCGGTAGCCCTCCGGGAGCTGCTCGAGCACCTCGTCGGCCATGCCCTTCTCCGAGGCGACGCGCCAGCGCGCTTCGTCGTCCACGGCGCTCACGTCACCCACGCCCACGTTCTCCCCGGCGGCGAGCTGGTAGCGAACGAAGTCCTGGAAGATGACGCCGACGCGGTCCCGAAGCGTCTTGGGGTCCCAGGAGTCCAGGGGCAGCCCGTCGAGCAACACGCGGCCGCGCGTGGGCCGGTAGAGGCCCGTGAGCAGCTTGATGAGCGTGGTCTTGCCCGCGCCGTTTTCGCCTACGAGCGCGAGCTTGTGGCCCGGGCGCAGGTGGAGCGTGAGGCCGTCGACGGCGTCGCGCTGGGCGCCGGGGTAGCGGAAGGCGACGTCCTCGAAGCGAATGCCGTCGCCGGGCTTCGTGCCCTCCGTGGCCGTGCCGTCTTGGCCCTCCACCTCCGTGGCGAGAAAGGTGTAGAGGTTCGAGAGGTAGAGGTTGTCCTCGACCATGCCGCCAACGGCGCTGAGGATGGCCGCGAGCGCCGCCTGGCCCTGCTTGAAGACCAGCAGGTACATGGTCATGTCGCCAAGGGTGATGCGGCCCGCGATGGTCTCGAAGGCAATCCAGCCGTAGGCGCCGTAGAAGGCGAGGGAGCTGAGGGCCCCGAGCACGAAGCCCCAGGCGCCGCGACGAAGCTGAAGCGCCCGGTCCTCGCCATAGACCTTCTGGAAGATGGCCCGGTAGCGCGCGAGAAAGAGCGGCCCGAGGTCGAAGAGCTTGACCTCCTTCACGTAATCCTCCCGGGCGAGGAGCACCTCGAGGTAGGTCTGCATGCGCGACTCCGGCGCCCGCCAGCTGAAGAGGCGAAAGGCCTCGCGGGAGAAGCGCGTCTCGACGAGGAACGCCGGGATCGCCGCAACGGCGAGCACGACGACGGCCCAGGGCGAGAGCTGCAGCAGCAGGCCGCCGTAGGCCACGAGGCTGACGAGCTGCTGGCCGAAGCGGAAGGTCCGCATGACCAGGCTGAGGGGCCGGCGCGACGCCTCCCGGCGCGCGCGGGTCATGGCGTCGTAGATCTCCGCGTCCTCGAAGGCCGGCAGCCCGAGCGTGAGCGCCTTTTCGAGGATCATCTCGTTGACGCGCTGCCCGAGAAGCGCGCGGAGGAGCTGCTGCGCCGTATCGAGGCCGCGCTGGGCTCCGGCCACGGCGAGCACGAGCCCAAGCTCCACGGCAACCCAGCTGAGCGCCGCCTGCTGGTCGACGGCGGCGCCGGTCTCCGCCGCCTGCACCACCCCATCGACGATGCGCTTGCCCACGTAGGCGATGGCCGCGGGCAGCACGCCAGCGACGAGCGAGAGGAGCCCGAGCCCCAGGGAGAGGGCCCGGCTCGTGCCCCACACCAGCCGAAGCGCGTCGCCGGTGTAGCGAAGCGCCTTGACGCCGCGGGGCGCCCCCGCGGGGTCGTCCGGGGAACCGTGAAAGCCAGCCATGGAGGAAGGAAGGGACGCGCGACGGGGTCGCGGCGTGACGTTCTAGCCGATGGGGCGTGCGGGGGAAGGAGACGGTGGCGGTAACGGTCACGGAAACGGTCACGGAAACGGAAACGGAGACGGTCACGGTCACGGTCACGGTCACGGACACGGACACGGACACGGACACGGTCACGGACACGGTCACGGACACGGTCACGGACACGGTCACGGACACGGTCACGGACACGGTCACGGACACGGTCACGGACACGGTCACGGACACGGTCACG
>JBCCAW010000282.1:0-7606 GCA_039814655.1 Myxococcota bacterium
GTTGGGGTGGGGGGGCTGACCGTGCAGTCATCGCTGGCTGAAGACAGTATGTCGTCGACCATTTCCCGCGTCCCGCCCGGGGTCCTGCTCCTGCGGGTCCTGCTCCTGCTCCTGCTCCTGCTCCTGTTGCTCCTGCTGCTGCTCCTGTTGCTCCTGCTCCTGTTGCTCCTGCTGCTCCTGCTTTTCGCGCTCTTCGCGGAGCCTGCGCGCGGCGAGCTCAAGGTTCCACGCCGTGTTCCGGTCGCCGGGGCGGACCCGCAGCGAGCGTCGGAAAGCGTCGACGGCCTCGCGAAAGAGCTGCTGCGACTGCTGGTGATCCTCGGCCTCGGCCATGGCGTCCGCTTCCCGGAAGAAAGCCAGGCCCAGGTCCGCGTAGGCGTCGGCGCGGATATCCGGCGCTGCCCCGGGGTCCGTGGCCGCGAGGAGCGCATCTCGCGCCCCGGGGAGGTCGCCGCGCGCCAGGAGCGCGAGGCCGCGGTTGAGCTGCACGCCGGGGGCGTCGGGGAGCCGCCGGGCAGCGCGGTCGTAGGCGGCGAGCGCCCGCTCCGCATCCCCTGCCCGGAGCGCCGCGTTGCCTTCCTGCACATCGGGGGCGGGGCGCCGGAGCGGGTCCCAGGCCCTCGCCACGGGCCGCCCGGACCCGAGCGCGGCGAAGAAGACGACCATCGCGATGAACCTCGTCATCGTCCCTCCTCCCGGCGCCGGCGCCGGCCGATCCACGCTTCGGGCAACAGCGCCTCGAGCAGCAGCAGCAGGAAGCCCGGAAGCAGCGCCAGCGCGTAGCGCTCTTCGTGCACGGTCACGCGCCGCGTCTCGTCTTCGCCCTGCTCGAGGGCGTCGAGGAGCCGGCCGATCTCCCGTACGCCCACGTCGCCGCGCTCGGCGCGGAAGTAGCGCCCCCCGGTGGCTTCGGCGATGCGCTCGAGCTGCGCCTCGTTCTCCGCGGTCAGCGCCGTCGTCACGGCCTGGCCCTCGGCGTCGCGAAGGTAGCCGGTCCAGGTGCCGTCCGGCGCGTAGGTGGGGATGGGCTCGCCGCTCCGGCTCCCGATGCCCACGGTGTAGACGCGAACGCCCGCGTCTCCGAGCTCCTCGGCGACGCTCACCGGATCACCCTCGTGGTCCTCGCCATCGGTCATGAGCACCACGACCTGAGCCCGCGCGAGCTCCGCCGCCTCCGCGTCGCTCAGCTCCTCGGCCCGCTCCGCGCGCCGGTCCCGGGCCCGCTCCAAGAGGCGCCCGGCGCTCGCGAGCGCCCGTCCCAGCGCCGTACCGCCGACGGGCATGTCGTAGGGCGCAAGATCCCGGAGAAAGAGCCCGACGGCCGCGACGTCCGTCGTCATGGGCAGCTCCATGGTCTCGCCGGCGAAGGGCACCACACCGATGCGATGTCCGGCGAAGCCGTCGAGGAGACGTAGCAGCTCGGCCTTGGCCCGCTCGATGCGACTCGGACGCACGTCCCGCGCGAGCATGCTCTTCGAGAAGTCGAGGGCGAACACCACGTCGATGCCCTGCTTGCGAAGGACCTCCGTCCGGCTCCCGAAACGCGGTCCCGCGAGGGCGACGATGACGAGCGCCAGGCCGAGGAGCCGGAGCACGGCGCGGCCCGCGCGCCAGGGTCCGGAGCGACCCGCTAGGAGCAAGCCCACGGTCGAGGCGTTGCCGAGGCGGCGCAGCGCGTGGCGCCGCATGCGCCAGCTCGCGAGGGCCGCCGCGCCCGCAAAGGGCACCAGGAGGAGCAGCCAGAGCAGGTCCCCATCACGCCAGGTCACGGCCACCTCCGAAGCAGGAGGCCCGTGGCGAGGAGCTCCAGCAGAAGGAGCAGGAGCGCCGGGCCCAAGAACGCCGGGTAGAGTTCGCCGTAGACCTTGCCGGCATCTTCGATGTCGCTCTTCTCGAGCGCGTCGAGGATGCGATGGAAGCTCTGCTCGAGGCCGTCACGGTCGGCCACGGTGAAGTGCTCACCGCCCGTGCGCGTGGCCATGCGCTCTAGCAGCTCCGGGTTCACCGGGTAGTTGCCGCGTCCCATGAGGGCGCCGCCGAAGAGGCCCGTGCCCCGGCGCACGAGGGCCTCGCCGCTTTGCCCCATGAGCACGCTGTACACCTTGACGTCCATGGTCGACGCCAGCTCCGCGGCCTGGTCCGGGCTCACGTTGCCCGCGTTGCTGTCGCCGTCCGTGAGCAAGATGATCACCTTGCTCTCGGCCTCGGACCCGCGGAGCCGGTTGAGCCCCGTGCCCACGGCGTTCCCGATGGCCGTCCCGCGGCCGTCGATGAGCTCGAGCTCGAGCTCGCCGACGAGGGTCTGAAGCGACTCCTTGTCCGTGGTGAGGGGCATGAGCGTATAGGCATCACGACCGAAGACCACGGCCCCGATGCGATCGTTGGGCCGGCGCCGAATGAAGTCGCGCACGACGGCCTTCGTCGCCGCGAAGCGGTTCGGTCGAATGTCCGCCGCCTGCATGGAGAGGGACATGTCGAGGATGAGCACGATGTCGATGCCCTCGATCTCCGTGCGGTCCCGGGCATGAATGCTCTGCGGGCCCATGAGCCCGAGACCCAGGAGGAGCACCGCCGTGGCCCGGAGCCCCGTGGGCAGGGCCACGGCCCAGCGACGCCAGCCCGGCTTCAGCGCGGCCAGGTCGAGGCCGCGGCTGACCTTGAGCCGGGGCCGGTGCCATCGGTGCACGTAGAAGCCAGCGAGCACCAGCGCCGCACCCAGGAGCAGCGGCGCGGCGTCGCCTCGCGCGAAGCGGAAGCTGCCCGCCGTCAGCGGGACCGCGTAGTGGCCCTCGACGAGCGCCGCGACCGCGAAACCCACGGGCACCGCGAGCACCAGGGTCCACGCCAGCGGGAGGAACGCGTCCAGCGAGCGCCTCATGTCGGCCCCCCGCTCGGCTCGCCCGGAGGCCTCACGCGACCCTCTCCGGGGCCCTGCGGCGGGGGCTGCCAGCGCGCATCGCCGGGCGCACTGGCTCCGTCCGGCGCGGCCGCATGTGCCGCGGAGCGGGGCGCCCCGGCGCCGGTCGCCGCGCGGTGCTCGGCGGCGACGATGGCGGCTTCGCTCTCCCGGGACGTGGACGCGCGGACCAGTCGGAACGCGCCGGCGAGGAGCCGCTCGCTCTGCGCCTCCTCGAGGGGAACCTGCGCGAACTTCACGAGGTCGCACTCGCCGAGCAGGCCAATGACCTCGTCGACGTCGACGGCGATCACCTTCCGGCTGCGTAGCCGCGTGGCGATCTCGTCCGTCGTGCTCTCGAGGCCGTCGAAGGTGTAGCGGGCGCCGAGGTAGGCACGAATCGCGTCGCTCACGCCGTCCACCCAGGCTTCGCCACGACCCTCGTCGAGGTCCGCCCGGCGCCGACGGCGCAACGCTTCGAGCCGCTCGAGGGCGACCTCCCACGCGGGCCGCGGCGGAGGCGCCGGGGCCTGGGCCCGCGGGCGCCGGCGCCACCAGCGGGCCACGACGAAGGCCACCAGCGCGCCGAGAGCGAGGAAGCCGAGCGCGCCGAGCACCCAGAGCAGCGTGTCGTCGTCCTCCAGGACCTCGACGGGCTCCGTGGGCGGCTTCGGCTCCGCGTTGGGCTCGTTGGCGAGGAGGCTGCCCACGCGAAGCTCCAGCGCCGGCGCGGCCACGCTGCCCACGAGGCCCTCGGGCGTGACCACGCGAACCTCCACCGGCGGGAGCGTGTGCTCGCCGGGCTCGAGGGCGAGGAGCCCGAGCTCGAAGGTGTGCCGGGCGCGCTCACCCAGGACCTCGACGCGCCGGTCCCGGTCGAGGATCTCGAAGGGAGCGAAGTCCGGGTCTCCGGCGACGGAGAGGTCGTCCCCGGCCGGCGCCTCGGCCACGAGCTCGAGCACGACCCGGTCGCCGGTCATCGGATCGTCCGGCGTCACGCGCACGCTGAGCCGCGGGCGATGGGCCTCCGGCAGCTCGGGCGCCGGGTCCGGGGCTGGCGCCGCTTCCGTCGCCGGCTCCGGGGCGTCGTCCGGCGCCTGCGCCGCCGCGGGGAGGGCGAGGGCGAGGCCAAGGACCAGCGCGAGGCCGGCCGGGAGCGCCAGCGCGAGGCGGCTCATCGCGACCCCGCGAGGCGCCGCTGCCGGCGGCGAAAGAGCTCGGCGATGGGCCGCACCGTGTCCCCGTCCGTACGGACCGTGACGTGGTCGAGGTCGAGGCGGCGAAAGAGCTGCTCGCGCTTGGCCTTCGTTTGGAGCGCCTGCTGCGCAAAGGCCCGGCGCACGCGCGGGTCCCCCGTGTCCACCTCCACGAGGGTCCCGGTCTCGAGGTCCTCCACGAGCGCGAGCCCGACGTCCGGAAGGTCCTCCTCGCGCGGGTCGGTGATCTGCACGGGGATGAGGTCGTGGCGCTTCGCGGCGACGCGCAGCCCGCGCTCGTACCCCTCGCCCAGGTAGTCGCTGATGAGGAACGCCACGCTCCGGCGCTTCGTGAGGCTGCCGAGCACGTC
Source organism: Myxococcota bacterium (assembly GCA_039814655.1). GTDB lineage: Bacteria > Myxococcota_A > Polyangia > Polyangiales > Houyiibacteriaceae > CALCTH01. Next base: position 4,464 of record JBCCAW010000282.1, read on the forward strand.
GAGGGCCTTTCCGATGTCCGTCCCCTCGCCCTTCGGCTGGGCGTTGAGGATCTCGGTCACGACGCGCATCACGTGCCCGCGGCCCTTCTTCGGCGGCACGAAGCGCTCGATGCGGTCCGTGAAGAGCACGAGCCCCACGCGGTCACTGTTCTTGATGGCGCTGAAGGCGAGGAGCGCGGCCACCTCCGCCACGGCCTCCACCTTCGGCCGCTCGGCGGTCCCGAAACGCTCCGACGCGGACAGGTCCACGAGGAGCATGACGGTCATCTCCCGCTCCTCGGTGAACACCTTTACGTACGTGTCGTTCATGCGCGCGGACACGTTCCAGTCGATGAAGCGGACGTCGTCGCCGTGCTGGTACTGGCGGACCTCGCTGAAGGTCATGCCCCGGCCCTTGAAGACGGAGTGGTACCCGCCGGCGAGCTGGTCGTTGGCGAGCCGAGACGTGTGAATCTCGATCTTGCGCAGCTTCTTGACGAGCTCTCGCGGGATCATGATGCCGCTCAGGGGACCTCGACGGCCTCGAAGATGCGCCGCACGAGGGCCTCGCTCGTGATCTCCTCGGCTTCGGCCTCGTAGGTCCGCAGAATGCGGTGCCGGAGCACGTCATGGCCGATGGCCTTCACGTCCTCCGGGGTCACGTAGCCGCGGCGCTTCAGGAAGGCATGGGCCTTGGCGGCCACGTTCAGCGCGATGGACGCGCGGGGCGAGGCGCCGTGGGCGATCATGTCCTTCAGGTCGCGGAGGCCGGCGCGGCCCGGGTCACGGGTCGTGGCGACGACCTCGACGATGTAGTCCTTGATCTTCTCGTCCATGTACACGTGACCCACCACGCGGCGCGCCTCGAGGAGCTGCTGCGTGGTCGCGACCTGCTTGACCTGCGTCGCACCGGTCGGGTCTTCGCGCGGGCCGAGGAGGATCTCGTCGGCGACGCGCTCCATGACGCGCCGCTCCTCTTCCTGCGTCGGGTAGTCCACCTTCACGTGGAGCATGAAGCGGTCCACCTGCGCCTCGGCCAGCGGGTAGGTGCCCTCCTGGTCGATGGGGTTTTGCGTCGCGAGCACCAGGAAGGGGTTTCCCAGGCGATGCGTCGTGTCGCCGATGGTGACCTGGCGCTCCTGCATGGCCTCGAGCAGCGCGGACTGGACCTTCGCCGGCGCGCGGTTGATCTCGTCCGCGAGCACCAGGTTCGCAAAGATGGGGCCGCGCTTCGCCGTGAACTCGCCGCGCTGCTGGTTGTAGATGACCGTGCCCACGACGTCCGCCGGGAGCAGATCCGGCGTGAACTGGATGCGCGAGAAGTCGGCCGCCAGCGTCTGGCAGATGGTCTTGACCGTGAGCGTCTTGGCCAGGCCGGGCACGCCCTCGAGGAGCACGTGGCCGCCGGTCAACAGACCGATGAGGATGCGCTCGACCATCTCGTCCTGGCCGACCACCACCTTGCGGGCCTCGTGCATGAGCGGGGTTAGAAAGGCGCTCTCGCGCTCCACCATCTCGCCGACTGCGCGAACATCGATGCTCATGGGCTCTTTTCTCTCCGGTGCGCTCGGGAGCGCGGATGACGTGCGGCCCCGTGAGGCGCCGGGCTAGCACGACGACGGGGGGCTCACCAACGCGCGCGGCAACGCCTGGGAGGCGCCTTCATTCCCTGCCGCATCGCGGCGTCAGCGGAAGCTCAAGCCGAGAGCGAGCCCGAGTTGCGTCCCGAAGCGGAAGAACTGCGGGCTGGCGTCGTCCTCCTGGGGGGCGCGGCGAAGCGTGACGCCGGCCGGGAGCGCGTGGCGGATGCGAAGCCCCATGCGGAGGCCCACGCGGGACGTCAGCCAGCGCTCCATGCCGAGGCCGGCGCTGAGTCCGCCGAAGACGGCCCGGGCGCCGAGCAGCGGGTAGGACGGCTGCAAGGGCCCCGGGGCGCCGTCGACGCGCATGCGGGCCCAGAGGAGCGCCGGGCCGGCGTCCGCGACGAGGGTCCAGCGGTCGCGCTGCAGCCGGCCCTCGAGGGCCAGGTCCACGGCGCCGACGTGCACCGTCGCCGTGGTGCGCTCGTCCCCGCCGCGGAGCGCGCCGAGCGGGAGCGCCACGCGCAGGCCGGCGCTGAGGGAGCGCGCTCCGTCGCGCGCGATGGGATGCGTCGCGCTCAGCTCGGCCTGCGCGCTCGCGCGCTGGCCGAGCGCGTCGAAGACGGCGCCGGTGGACAGTCCGAAATGCCAGGGCGGCGGCACGTCGGGCACGTCGCCGCCGGGGGGCCGCCGTGGCTCCGCGGCTCGGACGCCACCAAAGGGCCCCTCCTCGAACCCCTCGCCGCGGAGGGTGAGCCCGTAGGCGACCGGCGCCGTCAACGCGCCGCCGCCTTCGTAGGCGAGACGCCGCAGCGCGCAGGGCGCGCGGAGCGTCGCGACGACCAGCTCCGCCGTGAGGAGGGCGGCGGTGGAGCTCGGCCCGGAAGGCAGGACCCGCTCGCGCACGCGGCCGCAGCGGAGAACGTAGAGCCGCGGGGGGCTCGGCTCGACCAGCAGCACGGCCGCGCTGCCGGTCTGCAGCAGCCGAAGCGCCCCGGCACGGTCGGCGGAGACGTCGCTCGTGGCATCGACGAGCTGAAGCTCGAGGAGCGCGAGCTCGGCCTCGAGCGCCGCGGCCTCTCCTTCCCCGCCAAGGCGGAGCACGCGCGTCGACGAGGCGTCGGCCCGAGCGCTCGGTGCACCGAGCAGGAGCCCCAGCACGAGGCCGGCGAGGGCGGCGGTCCCGCGGATCGCCCGGGATCCGTTCGCGGCGCCGACGCCGGCTCGGACCCGGGTGCTCACGGAGCGTCGCCTTCCCCGGCGCCTTCGGCGCGGCCGGGCAGGGAAGCCCGGATGGCCCGCGCCCGTCCTTCATGGGGGCCGTCGGGAAAGTCCGCGAGGTAGCGCGCGGCGGCCGCGCCGGCCGCCGCATCGTCGCCGGCCTCGGCGTGCGCATCCATGAGACGTCCGGCGGCGTGCACGGCGAGGGGTCCGTGGGGGTCGCGGCGCCACGCCTGGTCCAGCCAGCGCGCGGCCCTTCTCTGGTGCGCGTACCAAAAAGTTTACAGATTTCATCGCCCGAAATGCTTTTGCCGCAAGTGTTTTCGTTCGCAATGTTCCGACCGGCCCCTTTCTGATCGTCAA
>JBCCAW010000087.1:0-14469 GCA_039814655.1 Myxococcota bacterium
CCGAAGTCGACACGACGCTGGATTTGCCCCCGCCCGGTTCACCGCTCGATTCGTGGCCGCCGCTCGCGGGTACGGTGCCTTTGGCCGAGTCCGCTCCGCCGCCGGCCGCGGACGCGGATGCGGAGCCCGAGGAGCGCTTCGCGGCTCCCCCGCCCAAGCCGCAGGGGCCCTCCTCTTCGAGCCACGCGACCGCGGAGGACGAGGATCTGGACCTCGACCCCGCACGGCGCCGGCAGATCCAGGATCTCTACGACCGGCTCGAAGACCTCGACCACTACACGGTGCTGGACGTGCCGCGGAGCGCCGACAAGAAGGCGATCCGCGATGCCTATTTTCGCCTCTCGAAGCAGTTCCATCCGGACACGCTCTTCGGCAAGAAGATCGGCTCCTACAGATTCAAGATGGAGCGCGTCTTCAAGCGGCTGACCGAGGCCTACGAGGTGCTCGGCAAGAAGAAGCGCCGCGCCCCCTACGACGAGTACCTCGCGCTCAAGGACCGCACGGCGGCCATCCAGAGCGGCCTCGCCCAGGGAGCCGTCGTGGCGGAGCGCGTGGCGACGGCCTCCCGGCCGCCCGTGGACGGGGCAGGGTCGTGGGAGGAGGCCGACGCTCCCGAGGACGTCGACACCTCCACGGACGGGCGGGTGCACGTTTCCGAGGCGCCGGGCTCCGGCGCGACGCCCAGCGTGGACCCGGGGGTGCGCCGCCGCGTCGCACGCGACCTGCTCGAGCGTCGCTTGCGCGGCGCCACGGGGCACCGCCGACGGTACTCCGACGACATCGAGGCGCCGGCGACCAGCAAGGACCAGGTGCTTCGACGTCTCACCAACTCGCTCCGGGACGCCGCGAAGCTCACGGGGGGCACGAGCCGCTACGACGCCTACGTCCGGGCCGGCGACGCGGCGATGGAGAAGGACGACCTCGTCACCGCGGTCAATAGCTTCCGCCTCGCGCTCGCCATGAAGAGCGAGCCCGACGCCGAGGTCCAGGAGCGCTACGAGTCGCTCCGGCTGCGCCTCGCCACGCAGATGGCGGAGAGCTACGAGCGCCAGGGTCGCTACGAGGAACAGAGCGGACGCTGGCGAGACGCCGCCCGGAGCTGGCTCAAGGTCGTCGACGGGCGTCCCGGCGAGGTGAAGCCGCTCCGGCGCGCCGCGGCGGCCTTCCTGAAGAGCGACGGGGACCTTCGCCAGGCCCGCGATCTGGCGAAGCGCGCCGTGGAGCTCTCCCCCGATGACGTCGCGGGACACGTGCTCCTGGCACGGATCTTCTACGCCGCGGGCATGTCCGCGAGCGCGATTCAGCAGCTTCAGACGGCCGCCAAGCTGGACCCCACCAACAAAACCGTGAAGAATCTTCTCGCCGAGATGAAGTGAGCGGCCTGCGGGCTCCTCGCGAGGTCGCGGTGGACGGGGGAGCGGCCTCTTGGTGCGCGGCCCCCAGGGACGGGAACAAGAGTCCATGGACAAGGTCATCGGGATCGACCTCGGCACGTTCAACTCGTGCGTCGCCGTCGTCGAAGGTGGTACCCCGGTCGTCGTCGCCAATCGGGGTGGGTACAAGGTGACGCCCTCGATGGTTGCCGTCACCGAAGCCGGCAAACGCCTCGTTGGGCACATCGCCAAGCGGCAGGCCGTCACCAACGCGGAGAACACCGTCTATGCGGCCAAGCGGCTCATCGGGCGCAAGTTCGACAGCCCCCAGGTGAAGAACACCGTCACCACTGCGCCGTACCGCATCGTAGAGGGGCCCCACGGGGACTGTCGCATTCAGCTCCGGGACCGGGTGTACTCGGTGCCCGAAGTGAGCGCGATGGTGCTCCAGGAGATGAAGATGATCGCCGAGGACTACCTCGGCCACGAAGTCAGCAAGGCCGTCGTCACGGTCCCGGCCTACTTCAATGACGGCCAGCGGCAGGCCACGAAGGACGCTGGGCAGATCGCTGGCCTCGACGTCATTCGGATCATCAATGAGCCGACCGCGGCGGCGCTGGCCTACGGCTTCGGCAAGAACATCGACCGGACCGTCGCCGTGTACGACCTCGGCGGCGGCACCTTCGACATCTCCATCCTCGAGATCAGTTCGAGCGGCGTCTTCAAGGTCGTCAGCACCGCCGGCGACACCTTCCTCGGCGGCGAGGACTTCGACCAGCGCATCATCGACTGGCTCGTCGCCGGCTTCCGGGAAGAGCACGACATCGACCTCCGCCAGGACCGCATGGCCCTTCAGCGCCTCAAGGACGCCGCGGAGAAGGCCAAATGTGAGCTCAGCGCCGTAGTGGAAACGGAGGTGAACCTCCCCTTCATCATCTCGAGCGCTCGCAACGAGGCGCTGCATCTGCAGCGGCTGCTCACGCGCTCGCAGCTCGAGGACCTCACGCAGGACCTCGTCGACCGCACGCTCCAGATTTGCGAGATGACCCTCGAAGAGGCCGGCCTCGAGAAGGACGAGGTCGAGGACGTGGTGCTCGTCGGCGGCATGACACGCATGCCCAAGGTGCAGGACGCGGTCCGCGGCTTCTTCGAGCGAGAGGCGAGCAAGGGCGTGCACCCGGACGAGGTCGTCGGCCTCGGCGCCTCCATCCAGGGCGCGGCCCTCGTCGACGACTCGCCGGAGATGGACATGGTCCTCCTCGACGTCACGCCGCACACGCTCGGCATCATGGTCGTCGGCGGCTACTTCGAGGAGCTCATTCCCCAAAACACGACGGTGCCGACGAACCGCTCGAAGCTCTTCACCACCGTTCGCGAGAACCAGACCGCCGTGAAGATCCTCGTGCTCCAGGGCGAGTCCCGGCGCGCGGACGAGAACGAGCTCCTCGGCGAGTTCATCCTCACGGGCCTCCGGCGCGCGGCCGCGGGCCAGGTCGAGGTCGAGGTCACCTTCGAGATCAACGCCGACGGCATCGTCAGCGTGCACGCGAAGGACGTCGAGACGGGCAAGGAGCAGTCCATCACGGTGACGGCGACGAGCGGCCTCAAGGCCGACGAGATCGACGACATGATGCGCGAGGCGCAGAACTACGCCGTCGCGCGGCGCCAGGACGAGCAGGCCGAGAGCACCAAGCAGGAGGCCGAGACGCTCATCGCCGAGATCGAGCGCCTCTTCCCGGAGGTCGAGTCCGTGGTCGCCGGGAGCGACTTCGGCCGCGACGCCATCGACAAGGCGCGCGGCGTCGTGGAGAAGGCCCGCGAGCTCATGGAGCGAGGCGATACGGCCGGCTTGAAGGAACAGATCGAGGCGCTCGCGCGGACGCAGCGCATGTTCAAGGGCGTCGTCGGTAAGACGGCCTGACGCTCGCCGAGGAGCCCCATGAGCCACGAGCGCGACGAGCATGGCGCGCCGGAGGAGCGAAGTGAACGGGCACCCGCGGCCGGTGCGCCGGCTCCGGACCCGCTGCCCCTGGACACGCCGCGCCGCCGTCGCCGCCCGCAGAACCGCGTGACCATGGAGTTTGGCGGGCCTCCGCTTCGGCTCCCGGAGGATCCAGCGGTTCCCGACCGTGCGGGCTTGGGTCTCCCGGAGGAGGCGCCGGCGCCGCTCGAGCTCGTCATGCTGGACGAGACGACGGACACCGGGGCGCTCGGCCTCGTGGACCGGACCCGGCCCTCGGAGCCGGCCCTCGACCTGGCCAGCGAGATGCGAGAGCGCTTCGCCCTCGATGACTTCACTGGCGCCCTCCGCGCGGCGGAGCTCGTGCTCGGTCGACGCCCGGAGGATGCGGAGGCCCGGCGCATCGCTGCGGAGAGCCGCTCGCAGCTCGTCCATCTCTATGGGTCACGGCTGGGCGGGCCCGGCGCGCGCCTCGAGCTTTGCGTCGACGAGAGCGAGATTCGCTGGCTCGGGCTCGATCATCGCGCGGCCTTTCTCCTCAGCCGCATCGACGGGAAGAGCCGCGTGGAGGAGCTCATCGACGTGAGCGGCATGCCTCGCATGGAGGCGCTGAAGACCCTCTGCGAGCTGACGGATATGGGCGCCCTTCGAATCGCCTGAATCACGTATTAGGCTCCGGCGCCCATGCCGGACGCCCCGAAGAAGATCGTGCTTGCATACAGCGGTGGTCTCGACACCTCGGTGATCCTTCACTGGCTCATCGAACGCTACGGCGCCGAGGTCGTCGCCTACTGCGCCGACGTCGGCCAAGGGGAGGAGCTCGATGGCCTCGACGCCAAGGCCCGCGCGAGCGGAGCGAGCCGCTGCGTGGTCAAGGACCTTCGGGAGGAGTTCGTACGCGACTTCGTGTTCCCCATGATGCGCGCGAACGCCATCTATGAGGGGGACTACCTCCTCGGCACGTCCATCGCGCGCCCCTGTATCCAGAAGGGCATGATGGAGATCGTCGAAGCCGAGGGCGCCGATGCCATCGCCCACGGCGCAACGGGGAAGGGCAACGACCAGGTGCGCTTCGAGCTCACGGCCATGGCCATGGTCCCGGGCATTCAGGTCATCGCCCCCTGGCGCACCTGGGACCTGAAGTCGCGGACCGACTGCATCGCCTACTGCGAGAAGCACGGCATCGCCATCGAGGCGACGGCGGAGAAGCCCTACTCCATGGACGCGAACGCGCTCCACATCAGCTACGAAGGTGGAATCCTCGAAGACCCCTGGCGCGAGCCGGACCCGGCCATGTTCCGCTGGACCGTCGACCCGGCCGAGGCGCCGGACACGGCCGACTATGTCGTGATTCGCTACGAGGCCGGCAACCCGGTGGCCGTGGACGGCGTCGAGCTCACGCCGCATGCGCTCCTCACGCACCTCAACGAGCGCGGGGCGAAGCACGGCGTCGGGCGCCTCGACATCGTCGAGAACCGCTTCGTGGGCATGAAGAGCCGCGGCATCTACGAGACGCCGGGCGGGACCATCCTCCACAAGGCCCACCGGGCCCTCGAGTCCATCACCCTCGACCGCGAGGTCATGCGCATTCGCGATGGCCTCGTGCCCGAGTACGCCACGCTCGTCTACCGTGGCTTCTGGTACGCGCCCGAGCGCGAGATGCTGCAGACCATGGTGGACGCCACCCAGGACGATGTGACCGGCGAGGTGCGCATGAAGCTCTTCAAGGGCCATGCGTCCGTGGCGGGCCGTCGCTCGGAGCGCACGCTCTACGACGAGCAGACCGTGACCTTCGAAGCCGACGACGTCTACCATCAGGGCGATGCCACGGGCTTCATCCGATTGAATGCGCTCCGCTTGCGCTTGCGCGCACTTCGCGACCGGCGCTGATATCGCGCGCCCGAGGCGCGTCGCCTTGCCGCCCCCCCAGGGGCCCCGGTACCTTGCGCTGGTCTCCGCATCCGAGGAGGGTGCGGCGGACGAGGCGTCTTGGACGAACCAGGTACCGTTGCGTTGGCCGTGACCCTCGGGCTCGGTCTCTTTTCGGGAGTCCTCGTCGCGACGGCGGCGGCCGGTCTCGCGGCCATTGGCGTGGACCGGCTCCACGCCCTGGCCGATGACGGCCAGCTCGAGGCGCGGCGCGTGGCTCGGCATTTGCTGACCGTACGCGCCCGTCTCCTGCTCGGGCGCGTGCTCGCCGTGACCCTCGCCGCCGGGGCCGCCGTGGCGCTGGCGCTACCTTCGGGACCGGGCCCGGCGCTGGCCAGCCTGCTCTCCGTCGCGCTCGGCTATGCCTTCGTTGCGGAGGTGCTCGCGGCGCTCGCGCGGCGCCGTCCGGAAGTCCTCGGCCTACGCCTCCTGCGCTGGCTGCGGCCCATCGAGTGGCTTCTCGCCCCCCTCGCGGTGCCCATCGTCGCCGTGGGACGCGTGGCTCAACGGCTTCTGCCCGCCCCGGAGGCGCAGGAGGACGTGGCCGCCCGCGCGGCGCTGCATCTCTTCGAGCGGAGCGCCGAGCTCGGTGAGCTCGCCGGCGAGCAGGTGCGGCTCCTTCGCAACGCGCTCGAGGTCCCGGGCACCATCGCCCGCGAGGTGATGGTCCCACGCACGCAGGTCGAGGCCTTCGAGATGGCGACGCCGCTCGAGGAGGTCCTCGAGCGCATCGTCGTGAGCGGCCACTCCCGCTACCCGGTCTTTCGCGAGCGTATCGATCAGGTCGAGGGGATCCTCTACGCCAAGGACCTCTTCCGCCGGCTGCAAGAAGGGGGCGTGCTCGACGGAGCCGGGCTCGCGACCCTGATCCGCCCGGCCTTCATGGTGCCGGAGACCACGCGCATCGATGAGCTGCTCCGCGTGATGCAGTCCCGGCGCTTTCATCTCGCCATCGTCGTCGACGAGTTCGGGGGCGCTGCGGGCATCGTGACCCTCGAGGACATTCTCGAGGAGATCGTCGGCGAGATCGAAGACGAGCACGACCCGTCCTTGCACCGCATCGACCAACGCGCGGAGGGCCACTACGTCGCCGATGCGTCCATGAGCCTCTACGACCTCGAGGAGATGATCGGCGGCGACCTGGCGCCCAATGCCGTCGAAGCGGACTCGCTCGGCGGCCTCATCGTGGAAGCTTCGGGCCGCGTGCCGGCGGAGGGCGAGACGCTTCGCCTGGGCGACTTCGACGTGCGTGTCCTGGCCGCCGACGACCGGCGCATCACGCAGGTCGAGATCATTCGTGGCCCGCCGCCCACGCCGGACGACCCCGTCGCCGAGGCGAGCTGAATGACCGCGCCAGTCCGCCGGCGCTCTGCTCAGAGCGCGATGGTGTCCTGCACGATCTCCGCGCCATCCATGCGCGGGCGGATGATCGTGTAGTCCGCGAAAGCGCCGCTCGGCGACGCGCCCACGGAGCCGACGTTGACGACCCGCTGGTCGTCGAGGGCCCGGAGGAAAGGCACGTGCGTGGCCCCGCAAACGACGACGTCGGCGACCTCGCCGCCGAGGAGATGCCGCAGCAGCTCGTCGTCGAGGTCGTGGCTGAGCTCCGCCATGGGGTCCCGCGGTGCGCCGTGAGCTGCCACGATCTCCGCGCCGTCGATGAGCGGGAGCCGGAGCGAGTCCGGCAGGCGCCGGAGCTGTTCGATGACGAGGTCGCCGAGGGCGTCCCGCGTCTGCAGAAAGCGGGCGAGGCGCTCCTTCTCCTCGTCGCTGGCCCCCTCGGGGGGCCGGAGCCCCTCCGGGTCCACCTCGACGAGGGCGCGGTCTCCGAGCCCCTTGGTGCAGCGTGCTCCCACCTCCTGAAGCCGGCGCCAGGTGTCGAGGGGCGCGTCTCCGCCGAGCAGGAGATCGCCGGTCACCACGAGCTGCGGCACGGAGAGGCGCCGCAGCTCGGCGAGCACGACCTCGAGGGCCTCGAGGTTGCCGTGCACGTCGGAGAGGAAGGCCACGGGCTGCGCCGCTGGCGGCAGCGTGCGTCCAAGGAGGCTCATTCGTGCTCCCGCCGTCGGTTCATGGCGCACACCATGGATCGCCTTTGCCGGGACGCCACGAAGTCGCCGTACGCACCCGAGCCGCCCTATGCTGGTCCCATGGCAGCGTCGCATGCGGGCCCCATGAGACCCCTCGCCCGGGCACGCCGAGGTGGCCTTCGGCGCGCCGGCGCGCACCTCGTGCTCGACCGCGTGGCCGTGGAGCTGATCTTCGCCCTCGCCGAGCGCATGAGCGAAGGGACACTGCGAGAGGATGGGCCCGGGGGCCCGCGCTACGACGGCAGCACCATGCTCACCGTGGATCTCGAGCGCCTCGCCCCGCACTGGCGCGAGGCCCTCGATGGGGCCGGCAGGGAACGCTTGATCCGTGCCGCCGAGGGCTCCGTGCGCCTTCGCCTTCGGGCCATGCGCCTGGCCCGGGCGGACGTCGCGCATCGACTTCCGGGATGCGCCCTGGGCCCCGTCGTCGCCGCCACCTCCGTGCGTATCGTGGACGCGCAGCTCCACCTCGACGTCGACCTCGAGGTCCCGCTCCGCCTATCCTCGCGCAGCTCGTTCGGCTGAGGGCGCCTGGCGCTCTCGTACGGAGCGCGGAGCGCATGGTGGACGCAGGTTGCAAGCACGGGGGACGGGTCTGACGGGCCGGGACGAGGAGCCGCGGCACGGGGGCGGGGATGTCATTCACGTGCTCTTCGGCGCGGACGGTGGCTACCGGCTGACGACGCCGGACGCGGACCCCGAGAGCGCCGCGCAGCCGGAGGCGCCTGCCCTCGGCGGCGATGACCCGCTCGCGGACCTCTACACCCGGGAAGAGGTCGCCCGGCTCTTCGGTCTTCCCGAAGGGCGCCTGCGCTACTGGGACCGGAGCGGCTTCGTGGCGCCTTCCGCGCGCCGAGGGCGCCGGCGCTACTACACCTTTCAAGACCTCATCGGGCTGCGCGCGGCGAAGGGGCTCCTCGACGCGGGGCTCCGGCTCAGCGAGGTGCGCGCGAGCGTCGAGGCCATTCGCGGGGCGCTGCCGCGCGTGGTGCGGCCGCTCAGCGAGCTTCGCGTGGTCGCCGAAGGGCGAGCCATGCTCGTCCGGGACGCCCGGGGCACCTTCGAACCCACGACGGGCCAGCTCGTGCTGGACTTCCGCGTCGACGCGCTCCGCGAGGACGTGGTGGCGGCGCTTCGCCGTCCGGCGAGCGAGGCCGAGCGGCGTACGGCCTACGACCGCTACCTCGAGGGCTGTCGCCTGGACGAGGACCCGGCCACGCACGCGGCCGCGGAGGCCGCCTACCGGGAAGCGCTCCGCCTCGACCCGACCCTGGCCAACGCCTTCACGAACCTGGGCAATCTCCGCTTCCGGCAGGGCGATGAGGGCGGCGCCGAAGCGCTCTATCGCCAGGCCCTCTTGGTCGATCCGCAGCAGCCCGAGGCGCTCTACAACCTCGGTTTCTTGGCTCTGGACGAGGGGCGGGCCGAGGAGGCGATCCCGCGCTTCGAGCGCGCCCTCGACGCGGACCCGGCCTTCGCCGACGCGCACTTCAACCTGGCCCTCGCCTACGAAGCCGTTGGCCGCCACGCCGACGCGACGCCGCACTGGCAGACCTACCTGACCCTCGAGCCCGAGGGCGCCTGGGCCGAGGTAGCGGCCCGCCACCTCGAAAGGAAGCTCTAGGAGCCTGCGAGGCGCGCAAGTGCCGCCGTGGCCTCGGCATCGCCGGGCTCCGCGCTCAGAACGCGCTTCCAGGCGTCGATGGCTTCCCAGCGGTTGTCGAGGTCCTCGTCCCAGGTGCGGGCGAGCGCCCGCAGCCATGCCACGCGGGCCTCACCGCGGGACGCCTGGGCCAGGCGCGCCAAGAGGGCTGCCCGCGCGTCGTGGTCCCCGGCAGCCGTCAGCGCGGCGAGCTCCGCCTCGCGGTCCTCCGGGGCGCCGGTCAACGCCGCGAGGCGCGCAAAGAGCGGGGCCGCCGCGGCGGGCCGCGCGAGGGTCTCCGCGAGGAGCGTTGCGCGGGTGCGGAGCAGCCGCTCGGCCATGCTCCGGTCGAGCGTCGCCTCGAAGAGGCGGCCCAAGGCCTCCTGGAGTTCCTCGCTCTGGCTCGTCGCTTCGACCACGCGACGCAGCGCCTCGAGGCGCGCCGGCGACTCGTCCGCCCGGGCCTGCGCCTCCAGCGCACTCAAGGCCTGGGCGACGCGGTCTCCGGCCATGGCCAGGCCGGCGATGCGTTTCACCAGCCAGGGTTCCGGCGGCGCCAGCTCGGCGGCTCGGAGGCAATGGCGAAGGGCTTCGCGGGCGCCTCCGGCGGCCTCCAACACACCGACGAGGCGGAGGGTGACGGCCCGCTCCCAGGCCGGATCGAGCGCGTGGTCCCGGAGCAGACGCTCGTAGACCTGGGCGAGGCGCCCATGAGCGCCGAGGGCTCGGCCGAGACGATCGACCTCGCCGAGCCGTCGCTCGTCCTCGAGGTCGAGCGCATAGGCCCGGAGCATGGCTTCGAAAGCTCTCGGCGGGTCCGCTGCGGCTTCGTAGGCCTCGGCCGCCTCCTCCCAGGCCTCGGCGGCGGCCGGACCTTCCATGCCGCGCGCATGCTGCACGCGAAGGTCGCCGTAGGAGGCCTGACGCCCCGCGGCGTAGGCGAGGTCTCGGAGCTGAGCGAGAGCGTCTCGGTCCCCGAGCACCAGCGGGGCGAGCCGTTGCCAAGCGCCCTCCACGTCCCCGAGTCCCGCGAAGGCGACCTCCGCCGCGGCCCGAACGTGCGCGGCGGCGGTGCGTGTGTCGAAGCGCGTGAAGGCGGCTTCCGCGCGCGCGTCGAGCACCGCCAGCTGCGCGCCGGCGTCGCCGGCCCCCCCGAGCGCCGCCGCGAGGCGAGAGGCCAGCGCGTCGTCGCCCGGGTGGTCGGCGAGCGCACGCCGAAGCGCGCGCGCCTCGGCGTGCCGGTCGCTCCGCACGTCGCGATGGAGGTCGGCGAGCGCTAGCGCGAGACGTCGCCGCTCCTCCCGGCCCCGGGTGCGTGAGAGCCGCGTCTCGAGCAGCTCCCCGCGACGCGTGTGGTTCCCGGCCATGGCCTCGAGCTTCTCCAGCCGCTCCATGGTCTCGAGGTCGTTCGGCGCGAGCGCGAGGAGTTCGCCGAGCGCCCGTCGTCCGCCCCCCTCGTCTCCGCGAGCCGCCGCCACGTCCGCCAGCCGCCGAAGCGCATCGGCGCGCTGCGTATCGGGACCCGCGCGAAGCGCATCGCAGAGCCGGGTGAGCCAGCGCGCGTGCGCAGCGTCGTCTCCGCGGCGTGCGGCGTGATCCGCCAGCGCCTCGAGGGCTTCGGGATCCTCTGCGGCGATCAACACGCGTTTCCAGGCCTCCGCCGCGCGCCGCGGCGCGCGCGCGTCGAGGAGGCGCGCGATACGCCGAAAGAGCGGCGCGGCCTCGCCGGCGCCGGCGCGTTCGGCGTGGGCCTCCAGGAGGTCCACGAGGTCCTCGAAACGCTCGGCGTCGGCGTAGCTGGCGCAGAGCGCGTCGAGGAGCGGCTCCGAGCTCGGGTCCAGGTCGAGGGCCTCGCGGTAGCGTTCGGCCGCGAGCGCGGGGTCGCCGCCGGACGCGCGGGCCAGGTCCCCGAGTCGACGCAGCGTCGTGGCGCGTCCCGGACCTTCTTGCAGCGCCGCCAGCTGCGAGAGGGTGTCCGCGAGGGCCTTTACGTCGCCCACGGCTTCGTCGAGCCGGCACAGCTGCCGCAGTGCGTCGCGTCGAACGGAGGGCCCGGCCGCGAGCGCGAGGATGCGGCGCACGCTCTTTCGCGCGGCGTCGAGCTCGCCGAGCTGCTCCTGAGCTTCCGCGAGCTGGCGCAGCAACGCGACGCCGGCCTCACCCCTCAGGCGTGGGCGCCGCCGCTCGATGAGGGCGATGGCGGCCTGGCTCCGGCCCCGGAGGAGAAGGAGCGCGAGCAGCTCGTCGAAGGCTGGACCGTCCCCGGGCAGCAGCTCGAGCCGGGCGCGATAGGCCGCGATGGCCTGGTCGTCGTCGTCGAGGGGTCCGCGCGCCAGCCGTGCTTGGCGCAGCAGCACGTCCGCTCGCTCCACCGGTTCCGTGGACGCGAGGGCCTCGCGCTCGAGATGGTGGGCGAGCTCGAGCCAGCGTTCCTCGGCTTCCAGAAGGCGAGGAACGGCCCTCCCGGCGTCCTCGGCGGTGGGGTCGAGGGCCTTCACGCTCTGCCAGCAGGCGAGGGCCACTGCCGAGTCGTCGAGCGGTCCCTCGCTGAGCGCTGCGGCTTCGCGAAGACGTCCGAGCCGCGCGTTCACGGAGCCCTGACGCGCGGCGTCCACGAGCACATCGCGAAGGCCGCGCGCGTCGCCGGCGGCGCGATGGTGCGTCTCGAGCAGCGTCAGGGCCTCCCGGTCCGACGGAGCCAGCGCACGCAGCTCCCGAGCATGGCCGAGCGCGGCGGGCGCGTCGCCGGCCTCCAGGGCAGCGCGGAGCGCGCGTCGGAGCTCTTCCAGCCGGGTCCCTTCCGGCGCGACGGGCAGCTCGGGCCCCGACGCGCGAGCGCCGGTTCCCTCTCCTTCCACGTCGGCCGCATCGCGCACGGGTCGAGGCTACACGCGCTTCGGCGCCGCCGGGCCTTTACCCGGGCCTTCCAGGGGCCCAGAACCGGCTCCGTGAGCCAGCCACACGACCCCGCGGAGTCCAAGGATCACGTGCCCCGGGACCACGGGCCCGTCGCCGACCCCATCGCTCGCTTTCGCGAGATCCAGTCGGCGGCGGCGGCCCGCGCCGCCCACGATCCGACGCTGGTCGCCTTGGCGACGGCCGACGCCGAGGGGCGGCCCTCGGTGCGCTACGTCCTG
This sequence comes from Myxococcota bacterium, assembly GCA_039814655.1. Taxonomy (GTDB): domain Bacteria; phylum Myxococcota_A; class Polyangia; order Polyangiales; family Houyiibacteriaceae; genus CALCTH01. The sequence continues at coordinate 12,132 of JBCCAW010000087.1, forward strand.
CTGAAGGACGTCGACGCCGAGGGTCGCTTCGTGTTCTTTACGAACTACACGAGCCGCAAGGGCCGTGAGCTCGAGGCGAACCCGCACGCCGCCCTGGCCTTCCATTGGTTCGAGCTCGGGGTTCAGGTGCGCGTCGAGGGCACCGTCGTCCGAGCGCCGGCCGCGGTGAGCGACGCCTACTTCGCGGCGCGGCCCCGGGGGAGCCGCATCGGAGCGTGGGCCTCGCCACAAAGCCAGCCCATCGAAGACCGCGACACGCTCCTGGCCCGCGTTCGTGACACGGAGGCTCGGCACCCGGGGGATACGATTCCGCGGCCCTCGCATTGGGGCGGCTACCAGCTCACGCCGTCCGCCGTGGAGCTCTGGTACGACGGGCAGTTCCGGCTCCACGACCGCTTTCGCTACGAGCGGGCGGGAAGCGAGGGCTGGCGCGCGACGCGGCTGGCGCCCTGAGCGTGGGCGCGTTCGAGCCGCGAACGCGGACTCGGGTCAAGAGGGACGGCGCGACTCACCAGGTGACGGTCTCGGCGTACTGGCCGCGAGGTCCCGTCCGGAGCACGTACTTGACCTCTTGGCCTTGCCGGAGCGTGCGGTAGCCGTCGCCATCGATTTGGCTGTAGTGGACGAACACGTCCGAGCCATCCTGACGACTGATGAAACCCCAGCCCTTAGCGTTGTTGAACCACTTGACCGTGCCGATTTCGACGGCAGCAGCCGGCTCCTCTCGCTCCAGCGGAGCGTCGTTCGCGACCGGCAGTGCGTCCATGGTCGTGTACCTCGTGCCCGTGGAGCAGACCCTCCGTCGAGGCTCTCCCACTCCTAAGACACTATCGGCCGGACGCAGTGCGTCAAGCGTCCCCGCGCCAAGCGGCACCGGGGAAGGGAGCGCACATGGGTGAAGCGGTCGTCGACGCCCTCGGGCGCCACCTCGGTCTTCCCCGGACCCCGACGCGGGTCGTCTCGCTCGTGCCCTCGGAGACGGAGACCATCGCTTGCCTCCTCGGCGCCCAGGTCGTCGTCGGCCGGACTCGCTACTGCGAGCACGCGCCGGACGCCGTCGTCGTCGGCGGAACGAAGGACCCGGACGTGGAGGCCGTCTGCGCCCTCGCACCCGATCTCGTGCTCGCCAACAAGGAGGAGAGTGGACGCAAGGCCACGGAAGCCCTCATGGCGGCGGGCCTGACCGTGCACGTGAGCTTCCCGACCACGGCCTTCGAGAGCGTGGCCTACGTGGAGCGCCTGGCTCGCCTCGTGGGTGTACCGGACCATCCGCTTCCCCCGCAGCTGCGTCGCGTGGTGGGCGCGGCGGCGGCGGACGCGCGCGCGGGCGTTCCCGTGTTCGTCCCGATATGGAAGGAGCCCTGGATGAGCTTCGACGGTCGCACCTTCGCAAGCGACATGCTCGAGCTCGCCGGCGGCCAGAACGTGGTCGCCGATCGCCCGCGCCGCTATCCGCTCGCCGCCGACCTGGGGCGCCGGCCGGCGCTCGACGCCTCCCGCGTGGGCGACCGGGACACGCGCTATCCCCGGCTGACGCTCGCCGAGGTCCGCGACCGGGAGCCCGCGTTGGTGCTCCTGCCGGACGAACCCTATGACTTCGACGAGGACGACGAGGAGACCCTGCGCGGCGCGCTCGCGGGCGTGCCGACGGCGCGCGTGTCGGGAAAGCACCTGTTCTGGTACGGAGCCCACGTGTCGAAGGCGATCCCCGCACTTCGGCACGCGATCGCCGCCGGAGTGCCCTCCCGACGTCGCGAACGTCACGAAACGTGATCTGGCGCACAATTGCTCCCAGCCGTGGTCGATGCGAGAAAAACATCGTTTTTTCGGTGACTTGACCTCGTTGCTGCCCGCTGCTTGGGGCTTCCCGGCCAGGTGCTTTTCCCACGCCGGCGCTGGCTTCGTGGCCGGGGTTCGTAGACTAGGGCCCATGGCGAGTCTTCCCGACGAGTTGCGCGAGCGCGTCACGCCGGAGGCGACGGGCGCCATTCGCGTGGGCGACCTCGGCGAAGCGGCGCACTACCAGGCACGGCGTCGCCACGCGCGCTGGCTCTTGCACGCCGAGGTCTCCGTCGGTCGCGTCCGTGGGCTCGTGCTCAACGCCAGCGCCGGCGGGCTTCGCGTGGCCCTGGACGAGCGGTTGCCCGACGGTCACGTGGACCTCCTGGTGACCACGGAGGCCAACGCGCGCCGGCAGCGGGCCTGCGTGGTCTGGCAGAAGGAGCTGCCCGACGGCTGGCTCTGCGGCCTGCGCTTCGAGGCGCCCAGCGTCTCGTTCCAGAGCCTCGAGCACTTCGCCGCCGCCGCCTGCGCCGCGCGGCGACGGGCGCCCGGACCA
>JBCCAW010000593.1:0-3760 GCA_039814655.1 Myxococcota bacterium
CGCGGCCAGACCTGGATGCGATGCCCCGGCGCCGGCGGCACGGCCGCGTAGCCCGGCGGCGGCCCGGTCACGTCGAGGTTGGGGCGAAGGAGCTGACCGGCCTGCGCGTTCTCCGGCAGGTCGAAGTACCACCAGCGGTTCGCGTGCCAGACCCAGTACCCGCGCACGGGCCGGGTCAGCACCGGGACGCGGAGCAGCGGCGCGTTCGGAGGAAGCGGCGGGCCGTCCAGGGCCGGAGTCGCTCCCGAGGGGGCCGCCTCGACGCGCGGGACGGCGTCGGCGGCCGGCGCCTCAGGCACATCCTGAACGCTGGGTGGCGGCAGCGGTACCGGCGCCGCCGGCGGGGGCGCTTGCGTCGCGGCAGGCGTAAGGCGGGCGAGCACCTGCGTGAGGTACACGCCGCGCTCGCTCCGCACGACGGCGACGCCGAGGTGCGTGAAAGCCGGGTCGAGCAGCTGCTCCCGGTGGACCTCGCTCGCGACGATGCTCGCGTAAGCGGCCGCTGCGTCGGCCCCCTGGGCGATGTTCTCCCCGACGCGCTCGGGCTGCACGCCGGCGCCGCGCACGCGGTCCGCAGGGTTTCCCGTTCGCTCCGACACGTGCACGAGCTGCCCGGAAGCCTGCATGTCCCGGGAGTGAAGGGCCGCAGCGCGGTCGAGAGCCGAGTCGCGGGAGAGCGCGTCCAGGCCGGCCTCGGCGCGGAGCGCGTTGACGTTGGCCACGATCTCGGCCTCGCCCGCGAGGTCCCGGTCGTCCGCGAGCGTGGCCACGCCGGGGGCGGCCACGCCGATCGAAGGCTGGGCAGCCGCGGGCAGGCTCGAAGCGAGGACGAGGGCGGTGGCGAGGAGACGCGACATCGGCAGGGGGGCACCACAGCAAGGCGCGGGCCACGCATAGAATGCCCCGAAAAGCGACCACCGGCGCCGTCCTGGCCGTGAACGTCGGTTCGCGCTCCCTCGCGACGAGCTGGCGCAGCCCCTGCTGCGCGACGCCGCGCCTTGCGCGGCGCGCCGCATCACGGAGGATGGAGCCCATGGCAGACGCAGCGCTGGGGGTACGCCTTCTCGAGGACCTGGTCGTCGAGGTCAGCGGCGAGGACGCCCGAAGCTGGCTCCAAGGCCAGCTCACCTGCGATCTCGTGAACGTGGACCTCCCGGCGGCCAGCTACGGCCTGGTGCTCGGCGCGAAGGGCCGCATCGTCTCCGACGCCTGGGTCTACGACGCCGGCGACGCCGAGCGCCTCTGGCTCGCGCTCCCGCGCGGCGCCGGGGAGTCCACGCCGGATCGCACCCTCGAACGCCTCGAACGCTACCTGGTGATGGAAGACGTGGAGCTCGAGCGAAGCACGCTGCGGGTGCTCTCGGTGCAACGCCGCCAGGAGAGCGGCGCGGCTCCCACCTGCCCCACGGGCGCCTTCCCGGCGGCGCGGCTGGCCGCAGGCTTCGACCGGCTCGTGCCCGAGGCCGACGCGGAGGCCGCCTTCGAGGCCGCCCTCGCGGACGGCGCCGAGGCCCTCGACGCGGAGGCCTGGCGCAGCGCTCGGATTCGGCTCCACAAGCCCTCCTTCCCCGACGACAGCGCCGACGCCTTACCGCAGGAGGCCGGGCTCAAGGGGGCCGTGAGCTTCGGGAAGGGCTGCTATTTCGGCCAGGAAGCCGTGGTCATGCTCGAGCATCGCGGCAAGCCGCCAAGGCGGACCGTCGCCCTCGAGCTCCCGCGCCTCGACGCGGCCCCGCCGCTCCCCGTATCCGCCGACGGACGCGAGGTCGGGGTCCTCACCTCCGTCGCCGCGGACGGCGACGGGCCCGTCGTGGGCCTGGCGCGCATCAAGCGAAAGACCCTCGAAGCCGGCCTGCCCCTGAACGTGGAGGGCACGCCGGCCACGCTCACGTCGATTTTGGAGTAGCGGCCCGGCCCTCGCGGCGTCCTGACTCGTTGACGTAACGTAAGGGTCCGCGCTGGCCCCGAGCGCCCCGCGGCGCTATGTGCAGGTGTACTCATGATCGACACGACGACCCCCGAGACCTTTCTCTCCGACGACGCCCAAGAGCTCACGCTGACGAGCCGCGCCGCGGACAAGGTGAAGGAGATCCGCGACGCCGAAGGCCTCGAAGGCCAGGGCCTTCGCGTGCGCGTCATCGGTGGGGGATGCAGCGGCTTCTCCTACGACCTCTTCTTCGAAGACGAGACGACGGACCTCGACCAGCACTTCGAGAGCCACGGCGTACCCCTCTACGTGGACATGATGTCGCTCCAGTACCTCGAAGGGACCGAGATCGACTACGTGGAGGAGATTCACGGGGCCGGCTTCAAGTTCCTGAACCCGCAGGCCAAGGCGACCTGCGGTTGCGGCTCCAGCTTCGCCGCCTGAGCCTATACGTAACGCGACCGGCGAAGGGACGTCGGAGACGGTAGCTGGGCGTGGCGTGCCTCCCCGGGGCAGGCCTCGCGCCGGATGACGTCTCGCCCCCGGCGGTACGACGACGGCGCGGCCCACCTTGCGACAGGGGATGCGCCGTGGCCTTTGAACGAGACAGCGAGCTAGACCGCTACATCGACCGGGTGCGCGCGATCCCGAAGCTCAGCCGCGAGGAAGAGCACGCGCTCGCGCTGCGATGCCGCGATGGCGACCAGGAGGCCGCCGACCGGCTCGTGGAGGCGAACCTCCGCTACGCGGTAGCCGTCGCCCTGCAGTACCGGCGCTATGGGCTTCGCCTGGGCGACCTGGTGGCCGAAGGCTCCATCGGCCTCGTGACCGCCGTGAAGAAGTTCGACCCGCACCGGGGGACGCGCTTCGTGACCTACGCCGGCTACTGGATACGCGCCTTCGTGCTCGAAGCCGTGGTGCGGTCCACGAGCCTCGTCGGCGCGGGCAGCGGGCCGCTTCGCAGCAAGATCTTCTTCCGCCTCCGCCGCGAGCGCGCTCGCATCTGGAGCGTCGAGCAGGACCCCACGCGGCGCATCGAGCGCCTCGCCGAGACCTTTGCGACCACGCCGGAGAAGATGCGGATCATGCTGCGGCGTCTCGAATCCAAGGACGTCAGCCTCGACGCGCAGGTCTTTGGGGACTCGGGCATCGCCGTCGTGGACACGCTCGTCTCCGACGGCGATGCGCAAGACCTGGTCTACGAGCGTCAGGCGCGGCAAGCGGCCATCGAGGGTCGTCTCGGTGATGCGCTCGCGAGCCTCGACCGGCGCGAGCGCTTCATCGTGGAGAACCGCATCTTGAGCGACGACGAGATGACCCTCGCCGCCCTCGGCCGGCAGCTCGGCGTGAGCCGCGAGCGGGCCCGGCAGCTCGAAGCACGCGCCAAGCAGAAGCTCCGAACGCAGCTTCGCGACTTCGCGCCAGCGGCGTGACGGCGAGCCCTGGTAGGCTCGAACGCGATGGGTGAGGAGCGGCGCGAGTCCACCATGGATCTTCTCCTCGACGAGCTCGAGGCGGAGACGAAGGACGGTGCTCCGGAGGGCGTGCCCGCGCGTAGCGTGCCGCCTCCCCTTCCCTCGCGCGGCAACGTGAGCTTGCCGCCTCCGCTGCCGCGAGCGACGCCTGCGGCCCGCACGCAAACGGATACGGAGGTCGAGCCGGCACCGGAGGCAGACCTCGAAGACGCCATCGACGCCCTGCTCACGGGCGCGGAGGACGAAGCCGCGAGCGACGACGGGCCTCCGGCGCCGGCGAAGGCCCGGGCGTCGCCAGAGGCCGCCGAGGCCGCCCCGCCGCCGCTTCCGCTAGCCGCCGAGGCCGCCCCGCCGCCGC
>JBCCAW010000804.1:0-1993 GCA_039814655.1 Myxococcota bacterium
CCAGCGCCAGCAGCATGGGACCCGTCGTTGGAAGGCCCGGCAAGGCAACGCCCACTACGCCCACGCCAAAGAGCAGCCAGCCCGCGGCGAGCCACGCCAGGCGCACGGGCCTGGGCGGCTCGGCGACGACGTGGGCGGGCGGACTCTGGGACAGCGCGTGCGGCACCGTCCAGGGGTACGACGGTGCCCGCCCATCCTGAGGATGGTAGGGACGTCGAGGTGGGCGAGGGAGGCCGCGCATGAAGGTGGTGCTCCTTCCGGGCATGGACGGCGGCGCCGCGTTGCTGCGCCCTTTTCGCCGCGCCCTCGCGCTCCCGAGCGTGGTGCACGGCTACTCGCCCACACGCCCCGAACCGTACGAAGACCTGCTCGCGGACGTCCGGCGGCGCGTGGTCTCTACGCAGGAGCCGGTGGCCGTCGTGGCCGAGTCGTTCTCTGGGCCTCTCGCCATTGAGCTCGCAGCGCGCCCGCCGCCCGGACTATGCGCCGTCGTGCTCGTCGCTACCTTCGCGGAGAGTCCCCGGCCCCGAGCACTCGGGTCGCTGGTGGGACCCTGGCTCTTCCGGCGCCCTCCCCCCGCGATGGTGGTACGCCGCCTCTTGCTCGACGAGGCCGCGGACCCCGCGATGGTGAGTGCCGTGCAGGCGGCCGTCGGGCGTTGCTCGCCCGTGGTGCTCGCGTCGCGACTCCGAGCGGTGCTTCACGTCGACGTACGCGAAGCGCTCGCGCGGGCCGCCCTGCCCGGCCTCGTCCTCCACGGAACGAGGGACCGTCTCGTACCTCGACCTCCCAAGGCTCCCGCGCACTGGGAACGGGACGCCGTCGAGGGACCTCATCTGCTCCTGCAGGCGCGCGCCGAGGACGCCGCGCAGCGAATCGCGCGCTTCCTCGCGCCATACGGCTGATGGGGCAGAAGGGCCTCGGTATCGCTGGCTCGCCGGCGCCTGAACGGTCCGCGCAGCGGACCCGAGCCGGCCCGGTGCGCGACGCAGCGCCGGTCCCCCTGGCAAGGCGAGAGCGCGGAACCGTCCTCAGGCGGTCGCGCCGCCGCGGACGTGGTTCCACACGCCGCTGATGACCACGGAGCCTTCGCCCACACCGGAGGCCACGCGCTTGGTGGAGCCGCTTCGGACGTCACCGACGGCGAAGACCCCGGGCAGCGAGGTCTCGTAGGTGGAGCGACCGCCCACGTCGGGCCCGGTCTTCACGAAGCCGCGGTCGTCGAGCATGACGGCGTCCGCCAGCCAGCGGGTGTTGGGGGCCGCGCCGACCATGATGAAGAGACCGCCCGCGGGCATGCGCCGGACCTCACCGCTCGCCCTCTCCCGAACGTCGACCGCGGCGAGGTGCGCCGCGCCCTCCGTGCCCTCGCCCTGCAACGCCACGGCCTCATGGCCGAACTGAATCGTAACGCGCGGGTCCTGACGAAGCCGCTCGGAGAGGTACGAGGACATGGAGGCGGCGAGCGATTGGCCGCGCACGAGCAGGTGCACGTGCGAGGCGTGGCGGCTGAGGAACATCGCCGCCTGGCCCGCGCTGTTGCCGCCACCGATGATGAGCGCGTCGCGACCGCGCACCCGGCGCGCCTCGAGCTCCGTCGCTGCGTAGTAGACGCCGGCGCCTTCGAACTCCTCCAGCCCTTCCAGCGGGAGGCGTCGATACTGGACGCCCGTCGCGATGACGAGAGACCGCGTCCTCACCCGCTGCGCGTCCTCGAGGCCCAGCGTGAAGACGCCGTCCTCGCCCTGCTCCAAGGACGCGGCACGCCGCGGCATGGCGAAGCGGGTCCCGAGGCGCATGGCCTGCACTTCGCCGCGCCAACAGAGGTCGGCGCCGCTGATCCCCGTGGGGAAGCCCATGTAGTTCTCGATGCGCGAGGAGGTGCCGGCCTGCCCCCCCACGGTCATGTCCTCGAGCACGAGCGCCTCGAGCCCTTCGGCCCCCGCATAGACTCCGGCTGCGATGCCGGCCGGGCCGCCGCCGACGATGACCA
>JBCCAW010000600.1:0-3665 GCA_039814655.1 Myxococcota bacterium
GAGGCGCTGGCGGGCCCGCCGCGCCGCCTCGGCGACCACCTCGCCGGCGTGGCCGAGGACGCGCTCGCCTTGCTCGACGCGGCCACGGAGTCCCTGGCGCTCAGCGCCCGGGCCTACACGAAGGCCCTTCGCGTCGCCCGGACGCTCGCGGACCTCGCGGGCCGGGACGACGTCGACGCCGCGCATGTCGCCGAGGCCATTCAGTACCGGCCCATCATCGCGCGGCACGGAGCCGTGTCCCGCTGAGCACTGGCGCGGTGTCGTCCGGCGCGGTGTCGTCCCGCGCGGTGTCGTCCCGCGCGATGCACCCCAGGGGCCGGGATTTCCGGCGGGCGTCGGGCGCGCCGGGCGCGGCTCCGGCGCCGTTGCTAGGCTCTCGTGCGTGACCCTCGCGCGCACGTCGGCCGCGCTCCCCGCTTCCATCGCCTTCGTGACCGCGTTCCTCGGCGGCTGGAGCCTGTCGTGCGAGCGCGGGGGCTGCGTCGACCTCGACGGTGATGGCTTCTTCGTCGGTAGCGGGTGCGGCGAAGAGCCCGGGGATTGCGACGATGCCAACGCGCTCCGGAACCGCGATTGTGAGCGCTTTCCGCCCCCGGACTGCGCGGTCGCGCCGACGTCTACGGGGTGCCCGTGCTCCGGGGCGCTCGGCCGGAGCTGCTTTCCCGCGCCCGCCACGGCCATGGGCTTCGGCGCGTGCCGGAGCGGCTTCGCGGCGTGCACTCCGTCCGGGACCTTCGGCATCTGCGAAGGCGCCATCCTCCCGCAGCCCGAAGGTTGCAACGAGCGTGACGACGACTGCGACGGCTTCGTCGACGAGGGGAGCGAGAGCCCCTGCGGCGGCTGCACGCCGGGGTGTCGGGGGCCCGTGCTCGGCGGCAACGACGCGCCCTTCACGCTCGCCGGAGAGCCCGGGCTGGCCCTGACGCCGGACGGGGATCTGACCTTGCGGCGCGAGCTCCAGATCACGCGCACGCTTTGGCTCGCCAACAGCGCCGGCGGCACGCTCTCGCGCATCGATACGGACGCGGCCGCGGAGGTGGGCCGCTACGCCTTGGCCCCGGCGGGCGCTGCGGTTCCCCCCGAGCCCAGCCGCGTGGCCGTCGACTACCTCGGCGACGCCTGGGTCGCGAACCGCGCCTTCGGCGGCCAGAGCACGCTTCTCCGCATCGCGAGCGACAGCGCCCGCTGCGTGGATCGCGACGAGGACGGCATGCTCACCACGTCCACGGGGCCGGTGCCGCTGCCCTACGGCGACGACGAGTGCGTCACCCTCCACGTTCCCGTGGGCGCCCCCGGGGAGGTGGCCCGGGCCCTCGCCATCGACGGCAACCTCGGCCTCGAGGGAGCCGGCCCCGGCGACGTGTGGGTCGGGCTCCACGACGGGGAGGCCATCGAGCACCGAAGCGGCGTCGACGGGTCGCTCCTCGCCCGCGTGGAGACGCCGGGCTTTCGGCCCTACGCCGCGGTCTTCGACGGCCCGGGCACGCTCTGGATGATCAGCCGGGACGGGCAGCTCCTCTCCCTCGACCGGCGCGCGCGGCCGCTCGAGCCGGTGATCCAAGAGGCCCCGCTGCCGTGCTTTCTCTTCTACGGACTCGACGTCGACGCGAGCGGCGCGCTCTTGATCACGGGCTTCGACTGCGACCAGGTGCATCGCTACGAGCCGCTCACCGGGCGCTGGATGAGCGCCGCCACCGAGGTGCCGAGCCCGCGCGGGGCCGCCGTGGCCGACGGCTCCCGGGACCCGGTGCTGGCCTGGGTGGCGCATACGGACGGCAGGGCCAGCCGACTTCGTCGCCTCACGAACCCCGCGCGGTGGACCACGGACGCGAGCTTCGAACTCGCCAGCGCCCGCTTCCGGCCGCTGCAGGTCATCGGCGCGGCCGTGGATGCCGCCGGTCGCCCGTGGTTCGTCGCCGAAACCGGCGTGCTCGCGGGGGACCCGCTGACGGGTGTGGCGACGCGCCTCGACCCGGAAAGCGGCGCCGTCACGGCGCAGGTGCCCGTGGGTTTGGCCCCGCATTCCCAGGGGGACATGACCGGCGCCAAGCGCGCCGGGGGCTTCGACCCCGAAGGGGTCTACCGGCACGTCTTCACGGAAGGATGCGGCGGCGCGGACGACGCGGAGACCGAGTGGCTTCGCCTTCACCTCCAGGCGCTCCCCGGGGCTGGTGGAACCGTCGAGGTGAGGCTCCGGCAGGCCGGGAGCGTCGACGCGCTCGGTGACGCGAGCTTCGCGCTGCTCGGCGCCTTTCCCGAACCGCGTGGCCCCTACGAGCTCGCTCCCCTCGACCTCACCCCGGGCGGCGTGATCGAGGTGGAGCTCACCCTTCGGACGCGCTTCACCGACGGGGCACCGCGCATTCGTCGCGTCGGCCTCGAGGTGCGCTGCCCGGGACCGATCTGACGGCGCCGCTCGGAGCGAAGCGGCCCGGCGCCCTCGCTCAGGCCGCGCGCACGCGGCCCTTTCCGTTGGCCTTGCCCGGGCTCTTGCCGTCCGCCTTCGCCGGCGTGCCCTCGGGCGCGCCCGTGGCCTTCGTCTCGCCGGCGAGAGCTGCCGTGAGCTTCGCCCGGAGCGCCTCGTCTTCCCGAAGCGCGACGCGCGCCTTCTCCCGCCCTTGCGCGAGCGTACGTCCGCCCTCGCGGTAGTAGGCCCCGCTCTTCTCGACGAGACCGGCCTCCACGGCGCGGTCGAGGAGGTCGCCGAGCGCGTCCATGCCTTCGCCGTACCGGATGTCGAACTCCGCGCGCTGAAAGGGCGGCGCGAGCTTGTTCTTTACGACCTTGACCCGCGTGCGATGGCCGACCTGCGTCTCGCCTTGCTTCACTGCGCCGATGCGGCGCACGTCGAGGCGTTGGGAGGCGTAGAACTTGAGCGCGTTGCCGCCGGTGGTCGTCTCCGGCGAGCCGAACATCACGCCAATCTTCATCCGAAGCTGGTTGATGAACATCAGCGTGGCCCCGGTGCGATGCGCGACTCCGGTGAGCTTGCGAAGAGCCTGGCTCATGAGCCGCGCCTGGAGACCCAGGTGGTTGTCGCCCATCTCGCCTTCGATCTCCGCCCGGGGTACGAGCGCCGCCACGGAGTCGACGACGATGAGGTCTACGGCGCCGCTCCGCACGAGGGTCTCGGTGATCTCGAGCGCCTGTTCGCCCGTGTCGGGCTGGCTCACCACGAGGGACTTCACGTCCACGCCGAGCGCCGCCGCGTACTGGGGGTCGAGCGCGTGCTCGGCGTCGATGAACGCCGCGACGCCGCCGGCCCGCTGACACTCCGCAATGGCGTGCAGCGTGAGCGTGGTCTTGCCGCTGGCCTCGGGCCCGTAGATCTCGATGACGCGTCCGCGGGGATAGCCGCCGCAGCCCAGCGCGAGATCGAGGGAGGGGCAGCCGCTCGCGATCACGGGCACGGCCTCTCCGGGCCCCTCGCCGAGGCGCATGATGGCCCCCTTTCCAAACTGCTTCTCAATGGCGCGAAGCGCCTCGTCCATTTGCTTGAGCTTGTCCTTCAACATCGTTCGTCCTTCCGGGCCGGCCTCGCCGCGCCCCGGGGAGCCCCAACGCACGCCTCGTGCCAGGCGCGGAACGAGCGAAATCCCGAGTGATTCTCTCCCGCGGCCGGGGGAGGGGGGTGGCGGATCGGCGGCCACCGGCGGCCGATCCGC
>JBCCAW010000492.1:0-4610 GCA_039814655.1 Myxococcota bacterium
CCCAATGAAATTAGTCATGGTGTCGGACGCCAGCTTCGGCCGCATCGACCACCAGGCCACGCACGCCTACGCCTGCCACGCCATCGCCTGGTCCGTCGATCTCTTCGCCCTCAAGTCCGGCCGCGCCGCCGCGACCGAGGCGCATTGCGCCAGCGGCGTACGCGACGCGGACGAGACCGGCGTCGACTGCGGTGGCAATCACTGCGCGGCCTGTAGCGCGCACGCCCGGGCGCTCTTCGGCCGGCCCGTCTGGCTCACGGAGTTCGCCCAGGCGCCCTGGGGCGGCTGCGAGGACCTGGCGCCGGAGGCCATGCTGCCCCTCGCGCTCGAGTTTGCGCGGCGCGAGCTCCCCCTGCTGGAGGCGCACCCCATGCTCTTCCGCTTCGCCTGGTTCATGCCCCGGGTGAGCGGGCTCCTCGACCACGATGACCTGCTGAACGAGGACGGCGGACGCACGCCCCTCGGCGAGCTCTACTTCGGCGGCGCTTCCCGCTGAGCCGTCGCGTCGCGCTTGGCCTGGGCAACCAGCGTTTCCAGGGCGGCCCGGTCCCTCGCGGGCGTCGCGTCGTCCGGCACGCGGCCGCGCAGCGGGAGCATGAGCACGGCCCGGCCCCGGCTGATGCGCACGCGCCCGGGGCCGACGTGTCCGTGCACCAGCCCCGCGGCGTGCACGTGCGCGAGCGCCTCCCGAAGCTGCTCCCGGACCTGCGCGCGCCGCGCGGGCTCGAGGGTGAGCTGGCCCAGCCGCTCGCCGAGGGGCTCCTCGAGAATGGCGCGACCGTGTTCGTCGTCGACGTCGAGCACGGCCTGGAGGAAGGGGTGGTCTGCCGCGGCCCAGGCCTTGAACCAGGCCGCCTGGGCCCCGTCGCAGGGGACGATGCGCACGTTTCGGCCGAGGGCCCCGTCGAGGGCGAGCACGCCGCCGCCCTCGCGCTCCTCGATGACCGTGTAGCGGTCCGCATCCTTCACCTCCGCGCGGGCCTCCGGAGCCGGCGCCGGGAGGCTCGCCGGGCGCCGCTCCATGGCCACGAGCGTTTGAAGCGCATCCGCCGCCGGGTCCCGCCAGTCGAGGGCCTCGAAGCTGGCGCGCACCGCCTCGGCGCTCTCGGGCCGGGCGCTCTGCTCCTTGGCCAGGAGCGTCCGAAGCAGCGCGTCGAAGCGCGCATCGGCCCCACGCTCGCTTGGGACGGGCACGGGGCTCTCGAGGTGCTGCGCCACGAAGTCGGGGCCGGGGAAGGGCAGCTCGCCGGCCACGAGGCGAAAGAGGATCACCCCGAAGGCGTAGAGATCCGTCGCCGCCGTGGGCCGCTCCGAGCCGGTGATCTGCTCCGGCGCCATGTACGCGAGCGTCCCCATGAGCGCCCCGGTCAGCGTCGCGCCGAGGTCCTGGAGGTGCGCGACGCCGAAGTCGCCGAGCTTCACGTCGCCGCCGGCGCTGAAGAAGACGTTGGCGGGCTTGAGGTCCCGGTGCACCACGCCGCGGCGGTGCACGGCCTCGAGGCCCCGGAGAATGCTCGTGCCCACGTGGTGCACGACGGCGTAGGGCAGGCGCGTCCCCGTCGCCGGCGGGTCGTCGGCCGCCGTACCTTCGGCCGTCTCCGCCGCGGCGTGGCGCCGGGCCTCGAGCGTCCCGCCGGCCAGGTGCTCCATGACCCGGAAGGGCCCGTCGGGGGTGAACTCGAAGACGCGCACCACGTTCGGGTGCTCGAGGCCCGCCGCGACGCGGGCCTCCTTGGCGAAGCGAAGGTAGGCGTCGCGGCCCTGGCTGCCCGTGCCCACGTTCAGCACCTTCACGGCGACCTTGCGCTCGTAGAAGCCGTCGTGGGCGAGAAGCACCCGCCCCGTGCCGCCGGCGCCCAGGGAATGAAGCACCCGGTAGCGCCCGGCGAGGAGCTGCGTGGCCTCCTCGCCGCGCGCGAGGCCCGCGAGGCCGGCCTCGTCGCCAAAGGTGGCCTCGAGAAAGGCTGGAACGCTCGCCGGAAGCTCGGGCCGGTTGCGGCGCAGCCGCGCGAGGCAGGCGCCGGCCGCGTCGTGCATCTGAAGCGCCGCGAAGCACGCGACCTGGAGACCGAGCGCCGCGTCCCGCCGCTCGGGGTCCTCCTCCGCCGTCTGAAGCGCGCGGGCGGCGTGATCCCAGCGGCCGAAGTGCGCGAGAATGCGCCCCAGGCGCAGCGCCGCCTCCCCGTCGGTCGCGTCTTCCTTGAGGCGCCGTTCGTAGAGCATGCCGGCGCGTCGGTACTCGCCCGCGCTCTCGAAGCAGCGCGCGGCCTCGAAAAGCTCGCCGGCCCGGGAGAAGGCCTCGGCGGCCTCGAGCACCTCGCCGGCGGCCTCGCGGAGCCGCGCCGCGTCGACGATGCGTCCCTTGGCCTCGGCCAGCTCCGCGGCCTCCTGCGCCTCCCCGGGGTGGTCCGGGAGCGCCGCGAGCAGCCGTCCCAGGGCCTCCCGGTCGTCCGCCGCCAGCGCGTGCCCGTAGGCCAGCGCGAGGGCCCCGGCCTCCTCGGCGAGGGCGATGGCGCGCTCCCATTCCCAGACGTCGGCGTAGAGCTGCGAAGCGCCCCGCGGGTCGCCGGCGGCCTCGTGCAGCGCGGCGGCCTCGGCGTAGCGTCCTGCCTTGCGCAGGGCCGCGACCTGCGCGACGAGCTGGGCGTCCACGGGTTCAGGCTACCGCGCGGAGACGGCGGCTGCATGGCCCCGGGACCCTCGCGACTTAGTTGGCCAAGACCTCCGACGCTGTGGCATCACCGAGGCCGTGAGCGATGTGTCCGAGGAGGCGACGGAGCCCGGAGCCGACGCCGAGGCCGCCTGGGCCCTGGCGTCCGGCGACTGGGAGGTGATGCGCCGGGCCGTCGGCGAGCGCCTCGGCTACGTCTTTGCGCAGCCCGAGCTGCTCCGCGACGCGCTCACGCACCGCTCCTTTCGCAACGAGCGCCCGCAGGAGGCCCCGGCCGACAACGAGCGCCTGGAGTTTCTCGGGGACGCCGTGCTCGGGGCCGGCGTGGCCTTCCTGCTCCACGAGACCTTCCCGGAGGCCCGGGAAGGCGAGCTGACCCGGCGCCGCGCCGAGCTCGTGAGCGAAGGCGGGCTCCTGACCGTCGCCGAGGACCTGTCCCTCGGCGCGGCGCTCCGCCTGGGCAAGGGCGAGGCCCGCTCCGGCGGCCGGCAGAAGCCCCGGCTGCTCGCGAGCGCCGTGGAGGCCTGCCTGGGCGCCGTGTATCTCGACGGGGGCCCGGAAGCCGCGCTCGGCGTCGTGCGTCGCCTCTTTGGCGAGCGTGTGCACACGGCGTCGGCGCGCCGCGACGCCAAGAGCCGGCTCCAGGAGCTCGTGCAGGCGCGGCAGAAGACCACGCCCCGCTACGTGCACCTGGCGGCGCACGGCCCGGACCACGCGCGCCTCTTCGAAGCGGCCGTGGAGGTCGACGGCGACGAGGTCGCCCGCGGCGAGGGGCGCAGCAAGGCCGACGCGGAGCGTGCCGCCGCCGCGGCCGCCCTCGAGCGTCTGGTCGACGAGGGGTGAGCTACGCGCGGGGCGTGCCTCGCTCGGAGCGCTACGTCGCCCTCGGGTCGTCCACCAGAGGTCCCGTCAGCCGCGCGCGCAGCCCCCCTTCCTCCGGTCCATCGAAGGCCACGGTGAAGCCGTGCCGCTCGGCCACGTCGTTCGTGATGGCGAGGCCCAGACCCTGGCCGCTCGGGTGCCGGGAGCGGGCTTCATCGGACCGGAAGCGCCGCTTCGTGAGCTGCGCGAGCGCGGCCTCGCTCACACCTGGCCCGTCGTCGACGACCGTGAGCGCGAAGCCCGCGCGGGTGCCCTCGAGCAGCACGGCGACGTGCCCACCCGCGTCGTTGTAGCGCACCGCGTTGTGCACGAGGTTCGACACCGCCTGCTCCAGGAGGGTCAGGTCGCCGCGGACGACGAGCGCTTCGCTGGGCGCGGCGTGGTTCAGCTCCACCTGCTTCTGTGCCGCGATGGGGGCGTGCCGCGCCACGACGCGCTCGATGAGCGGACCGAGCTCCACGGGGCGGCGCTCGGTCTCCGGGAGGCCCGCGTCGAGGCGCGCCGCGGCGCTGAGGTTCTGCACGAGGGAGGCCAGGTAGTGGGACTCTTCGAGGGCCAGCTCCACGGTGCGCGTCTCCGCGTGCGCGTCGAGGCGCGACCGGAGCGCCATCAGATGCCCCTGGAGCACCGTGAGCGGGAGCATCACGTCGTGCGTGGTGTTCGCGATGTAGGCCGTGAGCGCCGCGTCGCGCTGCTCGAGCTCCTCCATGCGCGCGGCGAGGGCCGCCCGGTCTTCGGCGAAGGCGCGGCTGAGCTCGCCGATCTCGTCCCCGCGCGGGTCGGGCACGAGCGGGGCTTCGCCGCGCCGCGCCGCGCGCACGTCCGCGGTCAGGCGCCGGATGCGCCGGACGATGGGACCGGCGGCGAAGAAGGCGATGGCGATGACCACGGCGGTCACGAGCAGCGTGGGGACGAGCGCTTGCAGTAAGCCGGGCCGGGGCACGCGCGCCTCGACGAGCACGACGGCGCAGGGGCCGTCGTCGGCCGTCCGGAAGGCCAGGAGCCGGCGCCTTCCCTCGGGCGTCTCGATGACGACCATCGCGTCGTCGCCCTCGCC
>JBCCAW010000006.1:0-34048 GCA_039814655.1 Myxococcota bacterium
AGCACCATGATGAACGTGCTCCCGAGCACCGCGAGGGTCCGCGGCAGGGGCGCGAGCACGCGGGCCAGGACCGGCGCCACGAAGAGGATCAGCGGGTAGAGCCCGACGACCGTAGCGACCGCCATCTTGATGCGGGCGGGCGGCCTTTTCGCCGGGCCGCGCGTCTGAAACCAGAACTCGAGGCCCGTGAGCCTCTCGATGTGCAGGTCCCGCGTGAAGGGCTCGGCGTTCTTCAGCCAAGTGCGCGCGACCTCCGAGGTCTCCCAGGCCTGGAGCTGCTCGGGGGTAGCGAAGCGAAAGAGGAGGACATAGTCCTGCGTCGCCGGTTCGCCGGGGCGCAGGACCTGGGCGCCCTGATGACCCTCGAAGGTGCTGGCCACGTCGACTACCCCGGCGAGCCACGCCTCGAACTCCTGCGTTCGCGCCGGGTCGACGCGCCCCCCCCCCCCCACCCAAACGCCCTCCTGCTCGGTCATAAAACTGGCCTCCGGAGTGAGCGACGGTTCAGTGACCTGCGCGCGTGGTCGGCGCCGGCGCGGGGACGCCGGACAGGGCCTCGATCACGAGCTCGGCTGCGACGCGTCCCGAGTTCTGCTGCTGGCCGGTGATCAGATTCCCGTCGCGCACGGCGAAGGCGGACCAGGGCGGCGCCACGATGAAGGACGTGTTCGAAATCGCCCGCGCCTCCTGCTCGATGCGGAAGGGCTGCACGCGTTGGCCGACCGTCGCATCGACGCCGTCCTCCTCCGCGTCCGAGAAGCCGGTCCACGTCTTCTCGCTCACCAGAAGCTCGCCGCTCGCGAGCCGGGCCTTCAGGAGGACGCAGGTGCCGTGGCAGAGAAGCGCGGTGGGCTTGCCGGCCTCGTAAAAGGCGGCGACGAGCGCCTGCAGCGGCGCATCGTCGATGAAGGTGACCATGGGGGACTGGCCACCGGCGAGGAGGATGGCGTCGTAATCGTCCACGGAGACGCCCGCGATGCTCGCGGTGTCCTCGAGCAGCGCCGCGTGCGCCGGCGACTTCTTGAAGCCGAGGGAGAGCAGGTCGTGCGCCGAGTAGCCGCTCTCATCCTCGGGATCCGAGTAGCTATCCACCTCGAGCGTGCCCCCCTTGGGGCTCCGGATCTCGACCCCGTAGCCCGCCTCGACGAAGGCGGCGTAGGGGTGCGTGAGCTCGCCCATCCAAAAGCCGATGGGCCATTGGGTGAGCGGGCCGACGGCGGGGTTGGCGGCGACGATCAGGACGTTTTTGGGGCTCGTATCAGTCATGGCGTGTCTCCAGGTCCGCGCGGGCCGCTTCACGTCCGCCGGAACGAGCGCGGATCTATGGCGCGCAGGTGATAAAGCCCAGTTCAACCTCTTCACCTTAGAGATGCAGGAGATTGAACGATGAGGAACTTGCGCGCGGTCGACCTGAACCTGCTCGTGACGCTGGACGTCCTCCTCGAGGAGCGCTCGGTCCGCGGAGCGGCCCGGCGCCTCCACGTGACGCCGCCGGCGATGAGCCATCAGCTCCGGCGACTGCGAGAGCTACTGGGCGACGAGCTGCTCGTACGCGCGGGCCGCGGCATGGTCACGACGCCCCGCGCCGAGGCCATGGCGGCGCCGGTGCGTGCCCTCCTCCGGCAGGCGGAGAGAGTGCTCGCCGCGGGGGTAGACTTCGCCCCTGCGAGGCTTCGGCGCGCCTTCCGGGTGGTCTGCACGGATCACATCTCGACCGTGCTCCTGCCGCGGGTGGAGCAGATCCTGTGGGCCGAGGCGCCCGGCGTGGACCTCCACGTGTGCCCCGCGCGGCCTGAGATGATGGAGGAGCTCCGGAGCGGCACCGTGGACCTCGCGATTCGCGTGATCGGCAAGGTGCGGCCGGAGATGCACACGCGCGTGCTCTTCCGGGACCGCTACGTGACCGTGGCGCGCCCGGCGCATCCGCGCGTGCGTGGTCCCGGCCTGACCCTCGATGCCTTTCTCGCGGAGGCGCACGTTCTCGTGGCGCCGGAGGGCGATCCCCGGGGACCCATCGACGAGCTCCTGGCGGCGCAGGGCAAGCAACGGCGCGTGGCGCGGACCCAGCCGAGCTTTCTCGCGGCGCTCTGGCTCGTCGCGGAGAGCGACGCGCTGATGACCGTGTCCCGCCGCGTCGTAGAGGCCACCGCGGCCCGCCTGCCGATGCGCGTACTGCCGACGCCGCTTCCGGTCGAGGACTACGACCTCTCGATGGTGTGGCATCCCCGCGTGGACGCGGCAGCGGCGGACGCCTGGTTTCGAGACGTGGTGGTGCGGGCGGCGGACGGGCTCTGAGGACGCGCGCCGCGGGGGCTTCATCGGCCCAGCGCGAAGCGGGCCACCCGGTCGGCGACGGCTTCCCAGCCCGGCTCGCTCATCATGTTGTGCGCCATGCCCGGCGTGAGCTCGGCTTGCGTGCCCCAGGCCCTGGCCGTGGCCTCGATTTCCTGGGGCCGGAAGAGGGTGTCGAGCGCACCACCGAGCACGAGCATGGGCGGCGCCTCGGCCGCGCCGGCCGGCGGCCGGTCGAAGAGGCACCATATCGAGAAAGGCGAGGTAGGACTCGGACTGGAGTCGCGCCGCGCTGGCTTCGACCACCCGGTCGGCGACGTTGTCGGAAAAGAAGGCCTCCCGGACGAGCTTCGACGTTCCGACGAGCTTTCCGAGATCGAGGGTGGCGTTGGCGTGGAGAAAGGGGCCGGGAGCCCGCCGGGCGGCGCGGACCGTCGCGCGGAACGCACCGGACGGCGGGACGGCGGCCATGAGCACGGCGCCTCGCACCGGAGGACGGCCCTCGCGCCCCAAGAGGTGCTGAACCACGGCGCCGCCCATGGAGTGGCCTACCAGCACCGGCGGCGCTGGCTCCCGCGCGAGCACGTCGCCCAGGTCGTCCACGTAGTCCCGGAGCCGCAGCCGGTTCAGCCGCTCCCTGCCGGGCGAGGTACCGTGCCCGCGAAGGCTCGGGACCGTGCAGGTCAGACCCGCCTCCGCGAGGCGCTGGGCGAAGCCGTCGAGCCAGCACCAGGCGCCATGCCACGCGCCATGCACGAGCAGAGCCCGCCCGCGCTCGGGGCTCGCTTCCACGCGGTGAATCTCGAGCTCGGCGACGCTCATGGCGTCACGAAGCCTGCCATGCCGCTCAGGAAGAGCGTGCCGAGGAAGGTCGCGATCTCGTCGGGGGTCCGGCCCATCTGCGACCCCAGGGCCCCGACCTCGATGGTCGTACCGATCATCGCGGCGGTCATGAGCTCCGCCGGAAAGGAGGGCAGCGTGCCCGCGTCGCTTGCGCTCTCGAGGTCCGTGCGGAGCTCGTCGGCGAGAAGGGTGAGTTGCTCCCCGTCGAAAACGCAGCTGCGGAAGGCGCTGGTCGAACGCTGGAGCAACGCGAAGCGATCCGGGTCCCCGAGGAGGGTGGCGACCGCCGCGGCGAAGGCGTCCCGTACGAAACCCGCGGCGTCGATGGACTCCGCGCGGGCCCGGACGAGCCGTGGACGGAGCTCGCGGAGGATCTCGTCCACGAGCTCACGGAAGACGGCCTGCTTGTCCGGGAAGTAGTTGTAGAAGGTGCCCGGCGAGAGCCCGCTTTCGCGAACCAGGTCGCGCACCGTCGCCGCGTCGTAGCCCACGCCTGCAAAGACCCTACGCCCGGCGTCGAGAATGGCCGTGCGGTTGGCCCGTTTGGTCTGCGCGCGGCGCCCGAGCGGCGCTGGCTCCGCTCGTTCCGTGCTCACGCCCGCGCCTACGGCATCGCTCGTCTCCCCGTTCACTCTGCGGCCTCTCGGCCCGCCGCCCGTGCCGCCTCCGAGATGGCCGGTCGCCGGAAGCTCGCGGGAAGCTCCCGCAGCAGCCTTTGCCGGAAGAGCGGCGCGTCCACGGTGATGGTGTGCCGAGGCGTCGCGAGCTGTTGGACGTCCGGGTGCGCCGTCTCGTGGCGAATGGCGGCGCCGAGGTCCGCCGGCGGCGACCACGTCCCGCGCATGCGACGGGCCATGACCTTCGCCTGGAGCGCCGAGCTCGGCCAGATGCACCCGAGCGGCTGGAAGAGACCGATGAAGTAGAGGTCGTCGTGCGCCTCGGGGATCATCTTCAAGTAGAGCGCTACGGGCCCCTCCGAGTAGTCGATCAGTGAGCGCTCGAAGAAGGGGTGGGCGATCTCGAAGCCCGTGCAGGCCACGACCACGTCGTAGTCGTCCTGGCGGCCATCGGTGAAGGTGACGGTGTGACCGTCCCAGCGCTTCACGTCCGGCCGGCCCTCGACCTCGCCGTGCCGAAGGAAATAGAGCAGCTCCGAGTTCAGCGTCGGATGGCTCTCGCCGAGCCGATGGTCGGGCTCCGGCAGGCCGTAGCGGTCATTCGATCCCTGAAGCAGCTTGAGAAGCGCTTCCATGGCGCGCAGCCGCGTTCCCGTCGGAATGCGCGAGAGGCGCTCGGCGCTCGCGTTGTGAATCGCATCCGTGGGCTGTCCGAACATGAACTTGGGCACCACCCAATAGCCGCGTCGCCAGGAGATGTGCGTCGCCTTGGAAACCCGTGAGGTTTCGACGGCCACGTCGCAGGCCGAGTTGCCCCCGCCGATGACCAGCACGCGCTTGCCAGCGAAGGGTGCCGCACGCTTGAAGTCGTGGGAGTGAAGGAGCTCGGCGCCGAGCTCACCGGGGTAGCTCGGCCAGCGCGGCTTCCAATGATGCCCGTTGGCCACGACGAGCACGTCGAATCGCTCCACGCTCGAGTTGTCGCCGCGTCGCGTGGCGATTTCCCAGCCACCCCCGGACAGCTTCTCGCAGCGCTCCACCATGGTCTCGAGGGAGAGAAAGGGCGTGAGGCCGAAGTGCCGGGCGTAGGCCTGGAAGTAGGCGGCGAGCTGTCCATGGGAGGGGTAGTCCGGATAGGAGCCGGGCATGGGGAAGTCGTCGTACTCGGAGGAGCGCTTCGAGCTGATGATGTGCGTCGTCTCGAACACGCTCGAGTGGCCCGAGTCCGCATCGAAGACCCAGTTGCCCCCCACCTCCCGGCCTCGGTCGAACACCCTGAGGTTGGCGTAGCCCTCGTCGAGGAGGGCCTTCGCGGCGGCGATGCCCGAGGGGCCGGCGCCAATGATGGCCACCCTCGCGTCCCTTGAAACGACTCCATGCACGGCGCGGCTCCTTCTCGGCATCAAAGTTGACGCCAGCGTCAGATTGGAGCCTGGCCAAAGTTGACGCCTACGTCAACTTTGGCCAGCGAGCCGGCTGCTCCCCCGACGAGGGCGGCGGGCGCCAAGAGGGCCAGGGGCAGCGCCCGGAACGACGGGCCAAGCGCGCCCCTGGCCCGCCGCGCTACTGCTGCGCGTCGCGGAGGTCGAGCTCGGCCTCCGCCAGCTCGATCACGGCTTCATGCACGTCATCGATCGCCTGTGCGGCGACCACCAGGCGGCCGTCCACGGCGTTGGAGCGCCGCGTGACGCGCCGCTCGAGGTGCTCGAGGTTCTTCTCCGCGAGCCAGGCCTGAACCTGTTCCTTCGTCTCTTCGCTCTTGGCGTCCACCTCGGCGCTGATCTTCTCCTTCGCCTCCTCGAGGTCGGAGCCGACCTTCGATGCCGTCTCGGCGAAGTCGGCCTTCGCGGAGGACAGCGCCGCCTTGGTTGCGTCCGGCACGCCCGCGATCTTCTCCTTCACAGACGCCAGCCTCGTTTCGAGTTTCGTCAGCCGTTCCTCAGTACTCATCGCCATGTTCTCCTTCTTTCGGGGTTGAGAGGAGTGAGCTCTGGAGCCGCGTGCGGCGGCGGAGGGCGGGTCAGTTCGAGGGAGAACCGGTCACGGGTTCACGGGCACATAGGTCCCAAGAACGCCCTCCACGCCGCGGGCGTGCAGCGGGAAATCCTGGTCCGCCGTGACTCCTGCGAGCGCCTCCGGCGAGGTCCAGCGTGCGACGAGCACGAAGGGCGCCGTGTCGCCGGCTCTTCGGCGCAGCAGCAGGGCGCCAACGAACCCCTCGCGCTGGCGAAGCCAATCCGCGGCGGCGGGAAAGCCCGCCTCCATGTGCGAGGCGCTCGCTTGCACCGGAACGAGGGCCACCGCCGCGCCGGGTTCACGGACGTCCCCGCGGCGCGCGGCAAGCTCATAGATGCCGGCGGCGACATCGCGCACGAGTTGGTCCTTCAGCGCGGGTCGCTCGAGGGCAGCGCTCAGACCGGGCCGGTCCTCGAACACCGCGAAGCTCACGTAGGGATGCTCGGCCTGCTGGCCTCCAAAGAGGAGATGCTGGCGGAATCCCGGCTGCGCACGCAGCGCCCTATCGAGACCCGCCCAGCCGGCCGGAACCTCTCGGCCCGTCTCGCCATCGAAGAAGACCACGGCGACCGCAGCGCCGAGCCAGCTCGGGCCCGAACCCGCGGCCTCGTCCGTGCCCGTGCCCGCCTCCTTCGAGCTGCTGCACGCTGCGACGCACAGCAGCACCGCTGCGATGCGCCCGCGGCGCCTCCCCCTCGCGTTCGCCATGAGGGGTTTCTACCGACTGATGACGCGGCGAGAGCGCCCACTTTGCGCCAATCCGCGATCAATCGCTGCCAGCGTCGGTGGCGCTTTGCGCGGCCACCCAGCGGGCCGGCGTCGCGCCCGTCCAGCGCGCGAACGCCCGATCGAACGAGCCCCGGCTGGCGTAACCGAGCTCCCGCGCCACCGCGCGCACCTGGGCCCCGGGCCGCGCGAGGCGTTCCTTGGCCCGGCGCTCGAGGGTGGCCCTCGAGAGCTCGCCGAAGCTCGTTCCGTCCGCCGCAAGCTGACGGGTGAGCGTCCGGGCCGACACGCCGAGCTCGCCGGCCATGGCCTCGACGCCGAGCGTGGCCGGCTTCTCTGCCGCGAGGAGAGCGCGCTCGACGCGGGCGCGGAGCCCCTCGCCCGTCGCCTCCTTCTCGAGGGGCGTGCGGAGGAGGCTGACGAGCACGGCGTCCTGCGTGTTCAGCCGCGTGTCGCCCCCACGGCTCCAGGCCAGCTGCAACGCGGTCCCTGGCTCGTGGGTGGGCGTGACGCCGAAGTACTCGCGCCGCGCCCGCTGCGCGCCGGCGGAGCCGCGCGCGAAGGGAAGCCGAACGCGCACGACGGGCGGCGTCTCGAGACAGATGGCGCGGGCGAAGGCCACCCAGTGCGCGGCCACGGACTCCGAGCCGTGGCGCACGACGAGCTCGGACTCCACCCGCCAGGTCCCGGTGACCTCGAGCACGGACGCGGTGCGGGACACGCGGACGTGAAAGTGGTCGGACATGGCCGCGTAGTAGGTGCCGAGCTCGTCAAAGGCGTCCTCGAGCGTCGGGGAAGCGGCCATCATTGGGCCCAGCAGCGGCAGCAGGGTGGTGGGCGCATCGGCGCCGGAGCGCAGGGCGAAGAGCTCGCCGGGGATGCGCCGGGAGAGTGCTTCGAGCAGCTGCTCCACCGCCACGAGCGGGACGCGCCGGGGCTGACCCGCAAAGCGTTCGGTGGACAGCCCGACCTCCTGGAGCGCCTCCGGGACGACGAAGCCCTGCTTCCGCGCCCACACCACGATGTGCATGGCCAGCGGGCTCATCAGCCATTGAGAGGGCGTGGAATCCGTCACGGTTTTGCCGGGCGGCGCGGAGGGCCATGGGGGGGCGACGAGGTGCCCGCCCGCTTCCGCCGTGCTCCGTTCCGCCTGCCTCCCACCTTCTACGCGATAGCCGCGTTCTACGAAACGTGGGCGGGACATCGGGGCCCGCAGCCCGCTTCACATCTTCTCAAGATCTTCCGAAGACGCTGAGCACGGCGCGACGCCGCGCGCCGAACCGCTCTTTTCCTGGGAGTCCCCGATGCGCGCGACCGCCTTTCTTCGCCTGGCCTGTGTCTCCGCCCTTTTCCTCGGTGCCTGTGGGCGCACCGCCGTGCTCGGCGGCGCCGAAGACGCTGACGGAGGCGCCGGTCTGGACGGAGCCGTCGATGGCGGCACGCCGCCCGTCGACGGATCGCCGGCGGACTTCGGACCTTTCGATATGGGCGACCCCGGCGATGCCGGCGGCCCCGTGGAGGTCGTTGGCCTCAGCCTCGAGCCGCCGCTCGCCGTCCTCCCCGTTGCCGGCGTCGCCGAGCTCTCCGCCATCGCGCTTCGCTCCGACGGAGGCTCCGAGGACGTCTCGGCCACGGCCCTATGGACGAGTGACGCGCCCGACGTCGCGAGCGTCGTTGCCGGGCGTGTCGTCGGCCTCGCTCCGGGCGTCGCTCGCATCGAGGCGAGCGCCCTCGGCTTCGTGGCCCAGGCCGAGGTCGAGGTCCTCGCCGCGAGCCCCGTCGCGCTGACCGTGCTCCCGCCTTCGGCGCGCACGGCCGTGGACGGCACGGCGAGCTTCGGCGCCGAGCTCGCGCTCGACGATGGCTCGGTCATCGACGTGACGGCGGCGGCGAGCTGGACGACGGACGACGAGGCCGTCGCCGTGGTCACGGGGGCGGGCCTCGCGCAGGGTGCCGGTCCCGGCGAGGCCACGATCACGGCCCGCTTCGAGGGCCTCGAGGCCAGCGCCGTGCTCGAGGTCGCGGCCGCCGAGCTCCTGCGCATCGAGGTCGCCCCGCGCGACCCGACGCTCGCCCTCGGCGGCACGCAGGCCTTTACGGCGCTCGGCGTGTTCGATGACGGCACTACGGCGGACCTCGGGGCGTCGGTCGTCTGGGCCTCGTCGGATCCGGCCGTGCTCGCGCTCGAGGGCGGTGCCGTGGCGCTGGCCGAGGCGCTCGGCGCCGGGACGTCCATCGTGAGCGCGCGCCTCGGCGACGTGGAGGGCATCAGCACGGTCACGGTCACGGCGGCGCGGCTGACGGGTCTCTTCATCACGCCGGGGGCCGTGAGCGTCGGCGTGGGCGACGAGCTCCCGCTCACCCTCACCGGCACCTTCGACGACGGGAGCGAGCTCGACCTGACCGAGTCGGCGGCGTGGTTCTCCGCGGACGACGCCATCGTCGCCGTGGGCAACGCCGCCGGCCGCCGGGGCGTCGTCACGGGCCTCGCGCTCGGCGAGGTCACCGTGAGCGCGAGCTTCGACGGCCGCACCGCCGAGGCGACGGTCACCGTCGGTGAAGCCCCGCTCGTCACGCTCGCCATTGGCCCTGCCTCCGCGACGATCCCCGCGGGCGCGGAGATCGCGTTCACGGCGACGGGCACCTTCGCCGACGGGACGACCCGGGACGTGACGAGCCTGGTCCGCTGGACCGTCGACGACGTGAGCGTCGCGCTCGTCGCCTCCTCGGGCGGCGCGGCGGGCACCGTCAGCGCCGTGGCCGAGGGCACGACGACGCTGCGCGCCGCCCTCGAGGGCATGGAGGCCACGGCCGCCCTCACGGTGACCGAGGCGAGCCTGGTGCGCATCACCGTGACTCCCGAGGCCGAGACGACCACGGCAGGGCTTCGGACCTTCTACACGGCGACGGGGACCTTCTCGGACGGCGCGGTGGCGGATCTCTCGTCGCTCGTGGTGTGGTCCACGGTCGACGCCGACGTCGCGACCATCAGCAACGCCACGGGCGCCGAAGGTCAGCTCACGGCCGTCGCCGCAGGCACGACGACGGTCGAGGCTGCCACGGGCGGGGTCGTCGGGAGCACGACGGTCACCGTCGAAGGGCCGCGGCTGATCGAGGTGCAGGTCTCGCCCGTGAGCTTCTCGGCGGAGATCGGCCGGAACCTCCAGTACACGGCCGTCGCCGTGTTCTCGAACGGCGACCGGCAGAACGTTACCGGCCGCGCGAGCTGGTCCTCGAGCGCGAGCGCCGTCGCGACCGTGGACGGCCGGGGCCGAGTGAGCGCCGTCGGCGCCGGCACGGCGACGCTCACGGCGACCTTCGACGGGCTGAGCGGCAGCGGGACGATCACCGTGAGCGACGCGAGCGTGGTCGAGGTACAGGTCTCGCCGGTCGCTCCGGCGCTGGCTGCGGGGCAAGCGCTTCGCTTTCAGGCCGTGGCGATCTTCAGCGACGGGACCAGCCGGAACGTGACGAACGAGGCGACCTGGTCGTCCTCCGCCACGGCCACGCTCACCGTGAGCAACGACCCGCGCCAGCGCGGGCTCGGCACCGCCGTCGCCGAGGGCACGGCGGACGCCATCGCCGTCTTCGATGGGGTGACGGGCCGCCAGACGGTCACGGTCACGGCCGCCACGGTCGTCGACCTCAGCGTCGACCCGGCCGTCTGGAGCGCCGCCGTCGGCGAGGACCGGCGCTTCCAGGCCGTGGCGATCTTCAGCGACGGGAGCAGCCGGAACGTCACGGCCCAGGCCACCTGGACCTCGACCGCTGCGAGCGTCGCCCAGGTCTCGAACCGGCCCGGTCAGCAGGGGCTCGTGACCGCGCTCGCCGCGGGCACGACGACGCTGCGCGCGACCTTCGAGGGGGTCTCGGGCGAGGCGACCGTCACCATCTCGGCGGCGACCGTGGACGCCGTGCAGGTGACGCCCTTTGCCCCGACGCTCGCCGTCGGGAGCACGCAACGTTTCCAGGCCGTGGCGCTTTTCAGCGATGGGACGAGCCGGAACGTCACGAACGAGGTGACCTGGCTGAGCTCGGACGCAGCCGTCGCGAGCGCCAGCAACGCCGCCGGGTCCCGGGGCCTCGTGACCGCGCTCGCGGCGGGGACCTCGACCATCGAGGCCGTCTACCTCGGCACGCGCGGGTCCACGGTGCTGACGGTGAGCGCGGCCACCATCGATCGCATTCAGGTGACGCCCTTCGTGCCGACGCTCCCGGCGGGCTTCGGGGCGCAGATGCAGGCCACGGCGATCTTCACGGACGGGAGCACCCGCGACGTGACGGCGCTCGCGACCTGGACCTCATCGAACGCGGTGGCGGCGTCGGTGAGCAACGCCTTCGGCTCGCAGGGGCGACTCCTCGCGCTGGCCGCGGGCTCCGGTGACGTGGCGGCGGCCTACCTGGGCGTCAGCGGGAGCACGCGCTTCACCATCACCGGGGCGACGCTCTCCAGCATCGCCGTGACGCCGGGGACCGCGTCCGTGGCCGTCGGCGGGAGCACGCCCTTCGAGGCGACGGGCACCTTCAGCGATGGGAGCACGCTCGACATCGGCTTCTTCGTCACCTGGGGGTCTTCGAACCTCGCGGTGGCGGACGTGAGCAACGCGGCGGGCTCGCGCGGCGAGGCAACGGGCTTCGCCGCCGGCACGGCCCAGGTCACCGCCCGGAACGGCGGGGTCACGGGCACCGCGATGCTCACGGTCACGCCCTGAGCGCGGCGCGCGGGCCCACCGAACCCTCTTCGCACTGGTCTGCATGGTGGGCATTCGCCGCCAATGCACGCTGCCGGCTACGGCGCACTTGGTGACGCCTCAGCAGACGACGCACCCGACGAAGCTCGGACGGCGGCCAGGCGGCTCCCCCAGATGCCCGTCCCAAGGCGGTCTGAACGCGGGTAGCGCGTCCCGTCAGAGGGCGTAGCTCGTGCCTTCGCGCGCGATGGCCATGCCCGCCGCTTCGACGCGGGCACGCTCCGGGCTTGTCGGCGTGAGCGCGGGGTTCGAGTGGTTGAGGTGCGTGAAGACGATCTTCACTTCGTCCGCGAGCGGTGCGAAGCGCTCGAGGCTCCGGGAAATGAGCGGATGCCCGATGGAAGACACGGCGCGGCCGGGCAGCTCGTCTTCGGAGAAGAAGGTCCCGTCGAGGAGCGCCACGTCGACCTGGCGCAGCCATTGCTCGACGGGCGGGTCCCAGGTCTCCCAGTTATCCGTGTCCGGTGCGTAGAGCACGGAGGCGTTGGGGCCCGTGATGCGGAAGGCCACGGTGTCGGCGTTTTCGTCGCGGTGGGGCACCCGTACGGGCGTGACGCTCACTCCGTCTCCGAGCTCGATGCGCGCCGCGGGCGGTGCGTCGTGAAGCACGATCTCCTCGCGCCGGACCAGCTCCGAGAAAGGCACGTTGCGGCGAAGCAGCGCGTTCATGGCCGGCGTGGCCCACACCGGGACGCGCTCCGCGTGCACGGCCTCGAAGCCCAGAAACGCGAGCCCCGTGTAGTGCCCGAGATGTGCGTGCGTCAGCAGGATGCCGTCGAGGGGCGCCCGGTCCACGCGGTCCTCGGGCGCGTCGCGCACGTCGACGAGCGCGTCGAGCTGCGCACGGAAGTCCGGCGTTGCGTCGATGAGATGGACCGCGCCAGGAAGCACGACGGCGAGGGATGCCACGTGGCGCGCAGGCGCCCCGGGAGCGCGCGCGGCGTCGCAGCGGGAGCAGGCGCACGCGACGTGGGGCAGACCCCCGTCCTGCACGGAGCCGAGCACGCGTACGTAGGGCGGCGCCACGTCGGCGGTCTCACCACCCGTTTCGGTTTCCGTTTCGGTTTCGGTTTCCGTGTCCGTGTCCGTGTCCGTGTCCGTGTCCGTGTCCGTGTCCGGCTCACACCCGGCCATCAGAACCGCGAGCCCCATCGCGAGCCACCAGCGCATGGGCCGCAGCGTACGCCGCTTTTTGGCCCCGCCGGACGTCGTCGGCTTACGGTTCGCGTCCCACATGCACCCACTCTGGCGTACATGCCGGAACGAGGACACGATGAGCTGGCTTCTCCCCGACCGACGACATCGCCGCAGCCCCGACCGGGCCGTGGCCCTTCGCTACCAGCTCGAGGCCTGCCGGGACCGCGCGCGCCTCGAGGCGCTCGTGGTGACCGACGACGACGGCATGGTCATCGCGCAGGCCGGCAACGCGGGCGTGTGCGAGGAGCTCGGCGCCTACGCTCCCCTCGTCCAGCGGTCCCCGCTGGGCATGCGCCTTCCGCCCATGCTTCGCGGTGGCGAGGTGGCCGTGCGGGCCCTGGGCGTCGACGGCCAGGCCCTCTATCTCGCGGCCCTCGGCGGCAGCGTGGCCCGCGACGCCGTGCTCGAGCACTCGCGGACGAGCGTGAAGCGCATCCTCGCGACGAACTGAGCGCCAGGACGGGCGCCAGGCGCACAATCGCCGGGTGGATCCCGACGCGATCGGTCTACAGTCCGCGCCGTGAACCTTCTCGAGGCGAGGGAGTTTCTCGGCGTCACGGCCGAAGACGACGCCAAGGCGGTGCGCCGGGCGTACCTGCGCCTGCTGAAGAAACACAAGCCGGAGAGCGACCCCGAGGGCTTTCAGCGTCTCCGGGAGGCCTTCGAGCTCGCGAAGCGCGGCGTGGGCTTTGTCCCCAAACCCCTCCCGGCCGAGCTCGCTTCCCTTCTCGGCGGCGAAGGGGCCGCCCTCGCACCCGCGGCCACCGAGCCGGCCGAAACCGCGCCGAGCGACCCGCTGGATGGGTTGAAGCGCTCCATCGAGCGCATCGAGGATCTCGCGACGCGCGTCGCCGTCGCCCGGGACGCGGTGGCGGAGTTTCCGGACCGGCCGGACGCCCACTGGATGCTCTTCTGGCTCCTCGACGAAGCGGCCGACGATGCGTCGCTCCTCGAGGCAGCCCGGGCTGCTGCGGACCGCGGCTTCGTGGAGCTCCTGGTCGAGGTGCACCACATGGGCCTTCGGCTCGCGCCCGAGGACCACGTGCGCGTTGCCGAGCGCCTCGAGCACACCGAGCCCCTGGCCGCCGTCGCGCTGCTCGCGAAGAAGGAGCCGCAGCGGGCCGAGGCCCTTTTTCACGCGGCCATCGAGCGGGCGGACGCGAAGGGGGACACCGTCCACCACTATCACGCCCTCGACGCGCTCTTCGGGCTCTTCGCGACGGGTTCGTCCGTAGGCCCCAAGGCGTACGCGCGCTACCGGGAGCACCTCACGGCGACGGGTACCGAGCGCCAGCTGCAGGGGACGCAGGTGCTGCGCTTTCTCCTCCTCCGGGAGCTGGCCGGCCTGCCTGAGTCCTTTCCCCCGGCCGTGCTCGGGCCCCTGGCCGAAGCCGCACGAAGCTTGGGCCACGACGACCAGGCGCGCGCCGCGCTGAGGCGCCTGGCGGCGGAAGACCGCGACCAGGCCAAGCGGGCGGCGGCCGGGCTTCGCTCCCGGGCCAAGCAGCTGGCCGGGCTCTTCGCCCAGGACCTGGTTCGTCCCATCGACGCCCAGCTCGACGCTTCGGAGCGGCTCTATGGGAACGGGAGGCTCGCGAAGGACGTCGAGGACTTCGAACGCAACGTGCGCACCGGGGGCTCCGGGCCCGGCATCTGGGGCAGCATGCTGCTGGTCTTCGCGCTCTTGAACGGGCTGCGCGCGTGCGGACGCGGCTGCGACACGGGGCGGCGAAGCCCCGACGTGCAGCGCATTCTGGAGCTGAGCGAACGCGCGCGTGAACTGCAGCCGCCGGTCCCGACGCCGGGCCGAGTGGAGTGGCTCCCGCCGAGCGGCGGGCTGCGCCACGCGCTCTGCGAGGGCACCGACGGCGAGGACGCGGACCCGCGCCGCGTCGAGGCGTGCGCCCAGGCCCGGGAGCTCGAGGAGCTGCTCGACGGCGTGCGCTGCGAGGACGCCGCGCCGAAGCTCAACGCGCTCTTTCGAACCGCGCAGGACCTCGCGGAGCCCGTCGACCCGCAGCGCTGGGTCTACGTTCAGCGCGAGGTCGCGGACCTCTGCGCTCCCCTGCCCGAGGAGGGCGCGCCGGATGGCTGAGCAAGGGCAGGGCGACGCGAAGCGCGTCATCGTCGGCATCGACCTCGGTACGACCAACTCGCTCGTCGCCGTGATGCAGGCCGGGCGTCCGGTGCTGCTCCCGAACTCGCTCGGTGAGACGCTGACGCCGAGCGCGGTCAGCCTCGACGGCGACGAGGTGCTCGTGGGGGCTGCGGCGAGGGCCCGGCGCGCCACTCACCCTGAGCTCACCACGCACAGCTTCAAGCGGGACATGGGGACGGAAGCGACGCTCTCTCTCGGCAAGAAGGCGCTCCGCCCCGTCGAGCTCTCGGCCTACGTGCTGGCCTCGCTCAAGCGCGACGCGGAGCAGGCGCTCGGCGTCCCCGTGGAGGAGGCGGTGGTCACCGTGCCGGCCTACTTCGGCGACCTGCAGCGTCAGGCCACGCGTGACGCCGGCGCCATCGCCGGCCTGCGCGTGGAGCGCATCATCAACGAGCCCACCGCCGCGGCCATGGCCTACGGGCTGCACGAGCGCGAGCGCGAGCGCGAGGTCGTAGCCGTCGTGCTCGACCTCGGCGGCGGCACCTTCGACGTGACCGTGCTCGAGATCATCGAGGGGGTCATCGAGATCCAGTCGAGCGCCGGGGACGCGCGCCTCGGCGGCGAGGACTTTTCGGAGGCCCTGGCTGCCTGGGCGGAGCGGGAGGTCGTCGCCGCGCACGGCGTGCCGCCCGCCGCCGGCGTGGCCGAGGCGCGGCTCCTCCAGGCCGCCGACCGGGCCAAGGAGCGCCTGACCGATCGCGACGAGGTGCTCCTCGCGCTGCCTGGGCTCCCGCTGAAGGACGGCCGCGAGCTCGACGTGGAGCTGCGCCTCGACCGCGCGACCGCCGAGGCCGCCTGGGCGCCGCTCCTCGAGCGCATTCGCGTGCCCATTCGCCGCGCGCTTCGCGACGCGGAGCTCGAGGCGGGCGACATCGAAGAGGTGCTCCTCGTCGGAGGCGCGACCCGCATGCCCGTCGTGGTCGGCCTCGCCGCGAGGCTCTTCGGCCGAATGCCCCGCCGGGACCTGCCGACGGACGAGGTCGTGGCTCTCGGCGCGGCGGTGCAGGCCGCGCTCAAGGCGGGCGACGCGGCCGTCGAGGACCTCGTAGTCACCGACGTGGCGCCGTTCACGCTCGGCATCGCGACGGCCGAGCGCATGGGCCAGCGCACCGTCGACGGCATCTTCAGCCCCATTCTCGAGCGCGGGACGGTCATTCCCGCCAGCCGCGTGAACCAGTACGCCACCATGCAGGACGACCAGCGGAGGCTCACCGTGGAGGTCTACCAGGGCGAGCACAGCCTCTGCGCAGACAACGTCGCCCTCGGCAGCTACACGCTGAAGAACCTCCCGAAGGCGCCGGCCGGGGAGGTCGCCATCGACGTGCGTTTCTCCTACGACCTCAACGGCATTCTCGAGGTCGAGATGCGCGTGGGCGGTACGGACCGCGTCGAGTCCATGGTCATCGAGAAGCACCCCGGGCGCCTCTCGAAGCGGCAGATCGCCGAAGCGCGAAAGGCCATGGAGCGCCTCAAGTTTCATCCGCGTGATTCGCTCCCGAACCGTACGGCGCTCGCTCGCGCCGACGCCCTCTACGCGGAGCTGCGCGGTCCCGACCGGGAGCTCCTCGGCGCGCTCATCGGCGAGCTTCGCGCCGTGCTCGAGGCGCAGGACGAGGCGCTCATCGCCCCGGTCCGGGAGCGACTCGTGGCCGTGACCGGCGACCTCGACGCGCGCGGCAGCCGCGCGCCCTGAGCCATGTCAGCCCTTCGGTTTGAGCCGCGCCTTCAGCCGCGAGGCGTAGCCTTCCTTGTTCACCTGCTTGGCGCGGCTCAGGGCCAGGCCGTCCGGGGGCACGTCGCGGGTCACCGTGGAGCCGCTCGCGACGTAGGCGCCCTTGCCCACGGTGACCGGCGCGACGAGCTGCGAGTCGCTGCCGATGAAGGCGCCGTCTTCGAGCGTGGTGACGTGCTTTCGGTAGCCGTCGTAATTGCAGAAGATCACGCCGGCGCCGACGTTGACGCCCTCGCCGATCTCGCCGTCGCCGACGTAGGCCAGGTGCCCGATGCTCGAGCCTTCGCCGATGCGCGTCTTCTTGGTCTCGCAGAAGTTGCCGACCTTCACCTTCGGGCCGAGCTCGCTGCCCGGGCGGAGATGCGCGAAGGGCCCCACCTTGGCCTCGGGCCCGATGACGCTCTCGCTCGCGACCGTGTAGGGCTTCAGGTACGCCCCCGCCGCGACGTCGACGTTGTCGAGCACGCAGCCCACGTCGATCATCGCGCCCGGGCCGATGCGGCAGCGCCCCCGGAGATGCACGCCGGGCGCGAGCGTCGCGTCCGGCGCCACCTCGCAGTCCGCATCGATGTAGGTCACGGCCGGGTCCACGATGCCCACGCCGCCGCGGCCCAGCGCTTCGTTGATGCGCGCCTGGAGCACGCCGCGCACCGTCGCGAGCTGGTGCCGGTCGTTCACGCCGAGCAGCTCGCCGAGGTCGCCGGGCAGGTCCACCACGCGGTCCTCGGGGGCCAGCGCCGCGGCCGCCGCCGCGCTGGCGAGGTCCGTCAGGTAGAGTTCGCCCTGCGCGTTGTCGTCCCGGAGTTCGCCCAGCGCCTGCCGGAGAAAATCGCCGCGCACGACGTAGAGGCCCGGGTTCACGTCGTTGACCGCGCGCTCCTCGGCGCTGCAGTCCTTGTGCTCGCGAATGGCGACCACGGAGCCCTCGGCGTCGCGTAGCAGCCGGCCGTACCCCGCCGGGTCGTCGAGCCGCGACGACATCATGCCGAAGCGGCGCGGGCCCGTGGCCTCGAGCAGCGCGCGGAGCGTCTCCGGGCGCACGCAGGGGCAGTCGCCCATGGTGATGAGCACGGGGCCGTCGTGGTCCGCGAGCCCCGAGTCCGGCGCCTCCACCGCGCAGCGCACCGCGTGGCCCGTGCCCCGCGGGTCGTCCTGCACCGCGAAGACCACCCGGTCACCAAAACGTGCCCGGAGCGCTGCCTCCACGGCCTCGCGCGCGTAGCCCACGACGACCACCGCGTGCGATGCCCCCGCGTCCAGCACCGCGTCCACGGCCCAGTGAATCATGGGCCGCCCTGCGATGCGGTGGAGCACCTTGGGCGTCGTGCTCTTCATACGCGTGCCCTTGCCCGCGGCAAGCACGACGCCGATGGCCTCGCTCATGCACCCTCCTTCTCGGCGGTGCTCACTGCCGCCTGGCTCGTCGCGGCGGTGCCTGTCGCGGCGGTGTCGGTCGCGGCGGTGTCTGTCGCGGCGGTGTCGGTCGCGGCGGTGAGCGCGGCCAGGTCGCCGTCGACGCTCGCCTCGCCCACCAAATAGGTCGCGACGCGCGCCAGCGCCGCCACGTCGTGCACGTCTTCCTCGAAGGCCGGCACCTCCACGAAGGGCACCGCCGCATCGAGTCGGTTCCGCAGCCGGTCCGTCTCGATGCGGTCCGCCACGGCGCGCATGCGCTCGTCCTCGAGGGCCCGGCCCATGCGCTCGTGCAGCTCGCGCACGTCGACCTCGTCGCCGGCGAGGGCCGCCTCGAGGGCCGCGCGCTGCTGCTCCGGGGGCGCCGAGGGCTCGGGAAACAGCGTGTGCACGCCGTTCACCACCACGCCGTCCCGGCGCATGCCGTAGTCGCCGAGGCGGTCGCCGAAGAAGATCGCCTCGCGAATGGCCATGGGCGCGGGGCTCGTGACGATGACGAAGGCCACGTCGTCGCCGCGGAGATCCCGCGCCACTTCCTGCGCCCGGGTCTGAAAGCCGCCGAAGAGCTCGTTCATGCCCGTCACGAACTCGGCCACCTGCTCGAGGAAGCCCGCGCCGGTGAAGCGGCTCAGGCCCTTGAGCACCAGGTTCGTGCTCTTGGCCACGAGCTCGGCGAAGAAGCCGCGGCCTTCGCCTTCGCGGAAGGCCTCGATGAACCAGCGCATGGCCGGGCTGTCGATGGCCGCGATCATCTTTTCCGGCGCGTCGAGAAAATCGAGGGCGTTCGAGGTCGGCGGCGTGTCGAGCACGACCAGGTCGAAGCGCGCGTCGTCCTTGACCGCGTGGAGCTTCTCCATGGCCATGTACTCGCTCGTGCCCGCCAGCGAGCCGGCGACGTAGCCGTAGATGTCGTTGCGGAGGATGCGCTCGGCGGCGTCCGGGCTCCCGGCGGTCTTGCGCACGAGCTCGTCGAAGGTGCGCTTCGTGTCGAGCATCATGGCCGAGAGGCTGCCGCGGAGCGGGAGGCCGTGCGCTTCGAAGACCTCCGGGCCGATCTGCTGCTCGTCCGCGGCGATGCGGTCGAGGCCCAGGCTGTTGGCGAGGCGCCGCGCCGGGTCGATGGTCAGCACCAGCACGCGCTTGCCCTCCATGGCTGCACGCACGCCGAGGGCCGCGGCCGTGGTGGTCTTGCCGACGCCACCGCTGCCCACGGTCACGACCACCCGGTGCGTGGCGAGCACCTCCGATAGGCTCGGGGCCGCGTCCGTCGCGCTGGCGTTCATCGCGGCACGGCCATAGCACGGTCCTCGCTCCGGGCGGAGCCGCTGCGCCCCTCCTCCGCTTCCGGGGGCGCCAAGGCGCCGAGCAGCAGCTCCGTGTGCCGCGCTCTCATGGCTTCGCTCATGCGGTGCCCGATGCGCGGGTAGGTCTCGAGGCGCGCGTCGAAGCCGCGCTCCCGGAGCCGGCCGTAGAGCTGCTGCGTGGCCGCGAGCGGCATGATGGGGTCGGCCTCGCCGTGAAGGGCCCGGATGCGTGGCGCCTCCGTGGCCGTCGCGCCGCCGAGGAGCTCCTCGGGAACCCAGGCGCCGAGCGGGACGGCGGCCCGCAGCGCCTCCGGATGCCGAAGCGCGAGCGCCAGCGTGAGCATGCCGCCCTGGCTGAAGCCCGTGACGATGGGGCGGCCCCGCGTCGCGTGGCGCGCCTGGAGCTCACCCAGAAAAAGCGCCAGCTCTTCGGCGCGGCGGCGCAGCTCCGCGGCAAGCGCCGCGTCGCGCGCGTCCAGCACGCTCGTCTCGAGCCAGCTCCTGCCCACGCCGAACACGTCCGGGGCGTAGGGGAGAACGAGGCGAACGGGAACCCCTTGCGTGTAGTCGCCGGTGGGGATGCGCGGCCCATCGCCCCGGCCATGAAGCGCGACGACGAGCGGCCGCGGCGCGCCGGCAGGAGCGTCGCCCAGCCGCACCTCCAGGTAGCGGAAGCGGAGGTCTTCGTGCCGCGTGACGCGCATGCCCCGGGCGCCCGGCGGCGGCGCGATGGGCCGACCGGCGGCGCGGCGTTCGACGGGCAGCTCCGCCTCCACGGGCGGGAGCGCCGGCTGCGCCGGCGTGCTCAGCGCCGGCCAGAGGATCAGGGCCAGAAGGGCCACGGCACGGCTCATGAAACGCTCCCGGGCCCACGGAGCGGGGCTGGGAGACGCCGCGACGGAGGCCGCCAGGGATGCCGAAAGGGGAACATCGCTGCGTTTGACCGTAGGATCCGCGAATGGTGCCTGTCGCGTCCGAGGTCGCTCATGACTGAATCCGTCGCCGCCGCTCCCACCGAGGAGCCGGCCAGGGTCCCGACGTCCGCGCGCGTGCTCGGCGCCCTCGCCGTCTTTCTCGGGGCCCTCGCCGTGCCCTCGGTGCTCTGTTTTCACTACCCGGCCTGGCTGACGACGCCGCGGCTCCGCGCCGTGTACGACGTGGAGACGCTCCGCATGATGCTCCTCGGCGGCATGGTGCTCGGCGCGGCCTTCGGCATCTTCGCCTTCTTCCGCGGCGCCCGGCGCCTCGGTGGCCTGGGCCTCGCGCTGCT
Organism: Myxococcota bacterium; assembly: GCA_039814655.1. Lineage (GTDB taxonomy): Bacteria > Myxococcota_A > Polyangia > Polyangiales > Houyiibacteriaceae > CALCTH01. The sequence goes on from JBCCAW010000006.1 coordinate 20,320, forward strand.
GCTCGTGGCGCAGTGGATGGGCGGCGCCACGGTGAGCGTGGACGACTTCGACGACCCCGTCGTGTCTTTTGGCGTCGACTGGCTGGTGCTCGCGCTCTTCGCCAACACGCTGGCCTTCGTGTTTATCGAGCGGCTCTTCCCGCACCGGAAGAACCAGAAGATCCTCCGGAGCGAGTGGCGCCTCGACCTCACCTATTACGCGGTGAACCACCTGGCCATCAGCGTGATGCTGCTGGTGACGACCTTCTTCAGCGAGACGCTCTTCGGCTGGGCCGTGCACGATGGCTTCCAGGCGATGGTGCGGAGCCAGCCGCTCTGGTTGCAGATCGCCGAGGTGATGCTCGTCGCGGATCTCGTGCAGTACGCCGGGCACCGCATGATGCACGAGCACCCGCGGCTCTGGGCCTTCCATGCCGTGCATCACTGCCCCGCGGAGATGGACTGGCTCAGCGGCTCGCGCATCCACTTCCTCGAAGTGCTCTTCACGCGCTCGACCATCATTTTGCCGCTCTACCTGCTCGGTTTCGCCGAGGCTGCGACGGGCGCCTACGTGGTCTGGGTGGGCATTCAGGGCGTCTTCATCCACGCCAACGTCGGGCTCACCTTCGGGCCGCTGCGGCACCTCTTCGTGACGCCGCACTTCCACCACTGGCACCACTCGGCGGACCCGGAGGCCATCGACCGCAACTACGCGGCGAACCTCTCGTTCCTGGACCGCCTCTTCGGCACCTACCTCGACGTCCCGAAGGACCGCTGGCCCGAGACCTACGGCGTGGTGGGCAAGCCGCTCCCGACGACGCTGGTCGGCCAGCACCTCTACCCCTTCTTCGCGCCGCCCAAGGGCGCCGAGGCCAGCGCCGCCGAGTAGCGTCGGCGGCGCCGACCCCTCATCGCCGCCGCCTCATTGCCGCCGCCTCATTGCCGCCGGACCGCCGGTGTGAGCGCCGTGGGGCGCTTGTCCGCCGTGCACATATCGTTGTCGCGCGGCCGCACGCCGAAGCGCACGCCGCCCTCGGCCGTCAATGCGAGCAGGTCGTGGTCCTCGGCGCATTCGGCCACGGGTCTCCAGCCCGCGCAGCCTTCCACGCTCACGTCCTTTTCGACGCCGGGCGCGAGCCCACACTCGGCCAGCCCGAAGGCCTCGGCGAGGGCGGGATCCTCCGTGAGCAGCGTGACGTACTTCGCATCCTCGACGAAGAGCGCCTCGAAGGCGCCGGGCACCACCGGGGAGGCCCGCAGCACTTCGTAGTGGCCGTGGGTCCGGAAGCGGAACACGCCGGCCTCGAGCGCCGGATCGAGGCCGAGCACGAAGTCGAGGGTCCAGGCCCCGTCATCGAAGGTGAAGGTCCGGTGCCCGAAGGCGCCGCCGTGGTCGTAGGGCGCCGGGTCGGCGTAGGTGCCTTCGAGGGTCTGGAGCGTGGTCGCCGGTCCGCCGGCGTCCTCTCCGCAGGCGACGAGGAGCGAAAGGGTCAGGGTCGAGACGAGCACGTTGCGCACGGTGAGCCTCCTTGTTGGCGTTCACCCCCTGACGCGCTGGCCGGCGCGCGATGGACACGACCCCGCGAGAAAATCGCGTCTCACACCAGCGCGCTCCGCCGGCTGTCGAGCCAGCGCCGCGTCGCGTCGTCCCTCGTGTCCTCGAGCGCGCGCGTGTAGGCCTCACGCGCCGCGTTCCCGTCGCCCAGGCGGCGGTGGAGCTCCGCCCGGAGCGCCCAGTAGGACTGCGCGAGCCGTGGCGCCTCGCCGAAGCGAGCCTGGAGGCGCTGGAGCCCTGCCGCCGGGTCTCCGCTCCCGGCAAGGGCCGCCGCGTAGGCGAGCTCCGCGCCCACGCTCGGCGCCTGCGCCAGCAGCGTCTCGTAGAGCACCAGCACATGCGCCCAGTTGTCCTCGCCGGTGCGTCGCCGGGCCACGTGCGCCGACTGGAGCGCGGCCTCGAGCTGGTAGCGCTCCAGCGTGGCGAAGGCGCTTGCCTGCCTCAGCGCCGCTTCGGCCTTCGCCTGCATCGCGCCATCCCACCGAGCCGGGTCCTGGGCGTCGAGGGGCACGAAGGTCCCATCGCGGATGCGCGCCGGAGCGCGCGCCTCGCAGTGCAGCAGAAGCGCCAGGAGCCCGTGAGCTTCCGGCTCCTCCGGGAGCGCCTGGGCCAGAACCTCGGCGAGGTAGACGGCATCGCTACGGAGCTCTTCCGTGCGCGGGTCCGGCGGGAGCGCGAGGTTCCAGGAGCGACCGTACGCGGCGTACGCGGCGTCGAGCACGGCCCGAAGCCGTGGCGCCCACTCGCTTCGCTCGGGGAGCGCGAAGGAGATGCCGGCCTCCTCGATCTTCTTCTTCGCGCGCACGAGGCGCTTCGCCATGCTGGCGGGGGTGACGAGGAAAGCCTCGGCGATGGCCTTCGCGTCCATGCCGAGCACCGTTGCAGCATCAGCGGCGTGCGCACGGTCCGGTCGATGGCCGGGTGCGCGCACACGAAGAGCAGCTGGAGCCGTTGGTCCGCAGGCCGCTGCTGCCACTCGTCGGCCATCATGGCGAGCGTGGGCTCGGCGCGGCGCTGCACCTCGGCGCGCCGAGCCCGGTCCCGAAGCCCGTTACGCGCCACGGTGAGCAGCCAGCCCTCCGGGTTGCTTGGCACGCCTCGCTCGGGCCAGCGCTCGAGCGCCTTCGCGAAGGCGTCCCCCAGTGCATCCTCCGCGGCGGCGACGTCCCGGGTTCGCACGGCCAGGAACGCGAGCAGGCGGCCGTAGCTCTCCTTCGCCGCCCGGACGACCTCGGCTCGGGCATCGCTCACGCCGAGTGGGCGGGGGAAGCGGCCCGCGGTGGCGCGACGATGGGTCGCACTTCCACCTTGCCGTAGCGGGCTGCGGGACAGCGCTTCGCCCAGCGCAGGGCCTCGTCCAAGGTCTCGCATTCGATGATGTAAAAGCCGCCGAAGAGCTCTTTGGTGTCGGCGAAGGGCCCGTCGTGCACCGTCGGCGCTCCGCCCGCGTTGGCCACCAGTGTCGTGGCGTGGTGCGGGTGAGCGAGCGCCTCGCCGCCGCGCATCACCTTCGCGGCGAGCAGCTCCTCCGTATAGGCCAGGTAGGCCGCACCGAGCTGGGCTCCGTCCTGGCGCTCGCCGGCGGCGGGCCAGTCGTCCTGGGGCTCGTAGATCAGAATCGCGTATTGCATCGGTCGTCCTCCCCCCGCGGCGACGGTCTCACCGGGGGCTTTGTGGCCATGACGGGCTGGCGTCCGGGCGATGGACATGGTGCGTAGAGAAAGCTCCGGGCGGGGCGCATCATGACCAGCGGTGGTAGCGTGTAGGCGTCCGGCGTCCGCCGGGACGGCCTAGGAGGCAAGCACGTGGGAGACATGGTCGCGCGCATCGCCGCGCTCCAGGACTACGACCGGTACCGAGACCTCCACTGGGAGGGCTCCTTCGAGGACTACCTCGGCATCGTCCGGCAGTCGCCGCGGGTGACCCGGAACGCCTACCAGCGGCTCTACGACATGGTCGTGAGCTACGGCGAAGAGGAGTACATCGACAACAAGAAGCGCCTCGTCCGCTACCCCTTCTTCAAGGATCCCATCGACGGCGGCAAGGACGCGATCTTCGGCCTGGACATCCCGCTCATGCGCCTCGTGCACGTGCTGCGCGCCGCGGCCCAGGGCTATGGCCCGGAGAAGCGCATCATCCTGCTTCATGGGCCCGTGGGCTCTTCGAAGAGCACCATCGCGCGGCTCCTCAAGAAGGGCATCGAGGCCTACTCGAAGACGCCGGAAGGTGCGCTCTACTCCTACGAGTGGACGAACCTCGAGGGCACGGGGCTGGCCGGCGAAGACGACGTCTTCCCCTGCCCCATGCACGACGAGCCGCTCCGGCTCATTCCCCTGGAGTGGCGCGAGAAGGCCATCCAGGAGCTCCGCCTCGGGAGCGACGCCCAGCGCGTGCGCGTGAAGGGGGACCTGAACCCGGCCTGCCGCTTCATCTTCAAGGAGCTCATGGACCGCTACGACGGCGACTGGTCCCGCGTCGTCGCCAACCACGTGAAGGTGAAGCGCCTGCTCTTGAGCGAGCAGGACCGCATCGGCATCGGCACCTTCCAGCCGAAGGACGAGAAGAACCAGGACTCCACGGAGCTGACCGGCGACATCAACTACCGGAAGATCGCCGAGTACGGGTCCGACTCGGATCCGCGGGCTTTCAACTTCGATGGCGAGTTCAACGTCGCCAACCGCGGCATCATCGAGTTCGTCGAGGTGCTCAAGCTCGACGTGGCCTTCCTTTACGACTTGCTCGGCGCGACGCAGGAGCAGAAGGTCAAGCCGAAGAAGTTCGCCCAGACGGACATCGACGAGGTGATCATCGGCCACACGAACGAGGCCGAGTACAAAAAGCTCCTGAACAACGAGTTCATGGAGGCGCTGCGCGACCGGACGATCAAGATCGACATCCCCTACATCACGAAGATGTCGGAAGAGATCAAGATCTACCAAAAGGACTTCGGCGCCGAGAAGCTCAAGGGCAAGCACGTCGCGCCACACACGCTCGAGGTGGCGGCCATGTGGGCGGTCATGAGCCGCCTCGAGGAGCCGAAGAAGCACCAGCTCTCGCTGCTCCAGAAGGCGAAGCTCTACGACGGGAAGATCCTCCCGGGCTACACGCAGGACAACGTGAAGGAACTCCGCAAGGAGACGAAGCGCGAGGGCCTCGACGGCATCAGCCCGCGCTTCATCCAGGACAAGATCTCCAACGCCCTCGTGCGCGAGGGCAACGAGGGCTACATCAACCCTTTCATGGTGCTCAACGAGCTCGAGAAGGGGCTCCAGCACCACTCGCTCATCAGCGCCGAAGACGACCGCAAGCAGTACTCGGAGCTCATCGGCGTGGTGAAGGGCGAGTACGACGAGATCGTCAAGAACGAGGTGCAGCGCGCCATCAGCGCCGACGAGGAGGCCATCGCTCGGCTCTGCGCGAACTACATCGACAACATTCGCGCGTACTTGATGAAGCAGAAGGTCAAGAACAAGTACACGGGCAAGGATGACGAGCCGGACGAGCGGCTCATGCGCTCCATCGAAGGCAAGATCGACATTCCCGAGGCGCGGAAGGACGACTTTCGCCGGGAGATCCTGAACTTCATCGGCCACCTGGCGCTCGAAGGGAAGACCTTCACCTACGACACCAACGACCGGCTGCGCCGGGCGCTCGAGATGAAGCTCTTCGAAGACCAGAAGGACTCCATCAAGCTCAGCAGCTTCGTCTCCAACGTCATCGACAAGGAGACGCAGGACAAGATCGACGTCATCAAGAGCCGGCTCATCAAGTACTACGGCTACAACGAGGCGAGCGCGACGGACGTGCTCGCCTACGTCGCGAGCATCTTCGCCCGTGGCGACGTGAAGAGCTGAGCCCGGCGCGCTTCGCGGACCCCAGGTAACACCCGGTCGCCTGAGTTACGCCGGGGCGCACGTCCACGACCGAAGGCATCATGAACGTCATTGGATTCGCGGTGGTCGCCGCGCTCGTGGCCCTCGCCTACCGCGCGTGGCGCGTGAAGCAGGAGGCGTCGCCGGCGGGCCTTTGGAAGCAGCTGACCCGCCTGACGCACGACCGGAAGGTCGCCGAGCGCCTCGTGGCCGCGGAGCAGAAGCGCGCCCCGGTGGTCAGCGAGGCCGTCGCTTTGCGCCGCGCCATCCGCCGCCTCGAAGCCGACCGCCGCCGCTAGCCCATCTACTGGTCCGGCCCCTCCGGCGTGTCCGTGGGGACTGGAGGGTCGGCGGTCAGCGCGAGCAGAAAGACCTCCGTCTCATCGAAGCGGTACCAAAGCCACAGGTTGTGACCCGGCACGCGCCGGACCCAGGCTCGCCCGGTTGGACGCCTCCGCGCCTCGAAGTCCTGGGAACCCGGAAGCACCTCCGTACGGAGTAGGTTTCGCACGACTCGCCCGAGAGCGATGCCGGTCGGCGTTCCGGGCTGGACGGTGTCGCGCGCGCGGCGGGCGTACCAGGTCGTCAGCCGCAGCCGGCGTCCCACCCGGTGTCCTCGCCCGTCTCGAGCCAGCGTAGATAGAGTGCGCCGGCTTCAGGCCGAAGCACCTCGCCTCGGTCTGCGCTCCGCATCGCGTTGGCAATTGCCGCATCGTCGTTCGGGTGGGGGGCCCACGACGCCCCAGCATCTACCGCCTCGTCCGCCATGCCCGGAGGCTAGGTGGCGGCTCTCCGCGGCGCCAGTTTGGTGGGTCCCCCATCGAGGGGGGTCTGAGCGCCACGAGCCAAAGCACGGGCTACGGGTCTCTTCACCAGGACTCGACCTCGATCTCCGGCCAGAGCGCCTTCCAGCGCTGCGTCTTTCGCCGGTAGGTCGCGCCCGAGGCGAGGACGCGGTTTGGCCGGAAGCGGCGCGCGAAGAGGTCCGCCAGACCGAAGGGGCGTGCACGATGCCGCAGCCCGGCTCGAGAGCCACGGCCGTCGTCGTCGTGGGCCAGTGGCGCATCGCGTCCGCGAGCGAGGTGAAGGGCCGCGCCGCATGTCCGAAGTACGCTTCGTACCACTCGTGGACGCGCGCCTGGTTCACGACCTCGAGGGGCCAGGGGAAGCGCGGGCCGAGCAGCGCCTCGAGGCGCGCTCGGGCATCGCGCTCGATGGCTGCATCCAGGACGTCTGCGTCGAAGTAGACGACTCCGGCGGACCTCTGGAAGCAGCTCGTCCGCCTGACCCACGACCGGTCCGTCGCCGAGCGGCTGGTCGCGGCGGAGCAGAAGCGCGCCCCGGTGGTCAGCGAGGCCGTCGCTCTGCGCCGCGCCATCCGCGGCCTCGAAGCGGACCGGCGGCGCTAGTAGCGGGTACTCCTAGCGACCGACGCTCGACTCTGCGCTGTAGCCAGGAGCCTGGTGTCATTGGTCACGATGGCGGGCATGCGGCGCTGGCCTACGATGCTGCGCGTCGCAGCGCTCTCCCGGTAACCGAGTGCCGCGGCTTTCGGCAGCGGCCCGGCCTTGCCCACCACGCCAAAGGCATCGCCGGCCAGGAGTACGGTCTCCCGGAAGCGGAGCCGGCGCGGGAGCCCCCGCTCGTCCAGGAGCGCGATTCCCTCGCGGGCGCAGAACCGCCTCAGCGCGTCGTCGCTCGGACGTGGGCGCGCGTCGAGCTCCGCTTCCTCGCCGTGCCGAAGCAGGAGGATGACTGGCCCCTGTACCTGCGCGCGGAGGCCCTCGGCCTCAAGGTCGAAGGGCTCGAGCGAGCGGAGCGACGCAACGCCGAGCCACGGGCCCCCGAGTTGCTCGGCCAGATCGATACGCCAGGCGGCGCACGCTCGCCCCGTGACGGGCGCTCTCTGGCGAGCGGGCGCCGGGCACCTGCCCTCCACTCGAAGTGGTCGTCCGGCCAGTGTGGCCAGGCCTCCTGGCGGGACCGCGTGCCATCGCCGCCGTGCCTCTGCGTCCGTTCTCGCCGCGCGCTCCTGGCGCACCACCCACCAAACCAGCGCTGAGCCCGCGAAGAGCGTCAGGAACAAGCCCACGTCGCAGCCTCGCGCATCTCGCCTGAAGAGGAAACGGCAGCACGGTTCGAGCGCTCTCCAACACGATGGAGCTCGTCCACACGTCGAAGCCGCGCTCAACCAGGTTCGACCCGATCTCTGGCCACGGCACCTCCAGACACGGTCTGCGCCGGTAGGACCCCCGCCCCGAATTGCGCTCCGGGTTTCTGTGGAAGATCCGCTTGCGGGGTGGGTGCCGCGGCTACTCGCGCGGGTTCGGACGCGGCGGCCCATGGTTGCGCGTCGACGGAGTGCTGTCTTTGCTAACGTCGGTGGCTCGCGCGGCCGCGCGGGGGGGCACCCCCAGGCGCCGCCGAAGGAGACACGCATGAAGATCCCGCTCACCGTCGCCGACTACTTCCGCCGCGCCGCGCAGGTCCATGGACCGCGCACCGCCGTGGTGGACGAACCGATGGACGACGGCCTCGGGGAGATCACCTGGTCGCGCTTCGACGCCATGGCCCGCGGCCAGGCGGCGCGCCTCGATGAGCTGGGCTTCGCGCCCGGCGACCGCGTCGCCATGGTCTCGCAAAACACGTCACGGCTGCTCGTCTCGCTGCACGGCGTGTGCAGCTGGGGGCGCGTCTTCGTGCCCATCAACTTCCGCCTCAACGCCGAGGAGATTCGCTACATCGTGGAGCACTCCGGCGCGCGCATGCTGCTCTTCGACAAGTCGCTTCGCAGCGAGGTCGAGGGCCTCGAGGTCGAGCACAAGATCGAGCTCGGCCTCGCCACGGACGCGCAGGTCTTCGGCGGCGAGGGGGAGCCGACGCCCTGGGCCGGCGACGAAGACGCGACGGCGACCATCAACTACACCTCGGGCACCACGGCGCAGCCCAAGGGCGTGCAGCTCACGCACCGGAACCTGTGGCTCAACGCGGCCATCTTCGGGCTCCACACGGGCGTGAGCGAGCGTGACGCCTACCTGCACACGATGCCCATGTTCCACTGCAACGGCTGGGGCATGCCCTTCGTGCTCGCGGGCATGGGCGCCAAGCAGGTGGTGCTCCGCGCCGTCGATGGCGCTGAGATTCTCCGGCGCATCGAGGCCCACGGCATCACGCTCATGTGCGGAGCGCCCGCGGTGCTGGCGCGCGTGCTCGACGTGGCCAAGGCGTGGGACGGGCCCGTGCCCGGGGCCGGCAAGCTGCGCTTCGTGACCGCCGGGGCCCCACCGCCCACGCGCACCATCGAGCGCGTCGAGACCGAGCTCGGCTGGGAGCTGATGCAAATCTACGGGCTCACGGAGACGGCCCCGCTCCTGACCATCAACCGCGTCCGCCCGGAGGACGACGCGCTCACGCCCCAGCAACGGGCCGCGCGGCTCGGGCGCGCCGGCACGCCGGCCATCGGCGTGGAGCTGAAGATCAGCGACGAGGGGGAGGTGCTCGCGCGCTCGAACCACGTGCTCGAAGGCTATTGGGAGCGCCCGGAGGCGAGCGCCGAGGCACTTCGGGACGGCTGGTTTCATACCGGCGACGGCGGCCGCCTCGACGAGGAACACTACCTCACGATCACGGACCGGAAGAAGGACGTGATCATCACCGGCGGGGAGAACGTGTCCTCCGTCGAGGTCGAGGACGTGCTCTTCAGCCACCCGGCCGTCGCCGAAGCGGCGGTGATCGGCGTGCCCGACGAGAAGTGGGGCGAGATGGTGAAAGCGCTCGTGGTGCTGGCGCCGGACGCGGAGGCGACGGAGGCGGACCTCATCCACCACTGCCGGCAGAACCTCGCCCACTACAAATGTCCGAAGTCCATCGAGTTCCGCGCCGTTTTGGCCCGGACCGCCACGGGCAAGCTGCAGAAGTACAAGCTCCGGGAGCCCTACTGGGAGGGCATGGACAAGCTGGTCAACTGAGGCCGCCGGCCGCTGGGCGCCCATGCGTGCGGAGGTACGCGAGCCAGGCGCCCAGCTCCCGGTCGAAGTCGCCGGCGCTCCGGGGAAAGACCAGCCCCGCGGCGGGCAGCGCGAGGCTCGCCGTGCGCGCCGTCATGCGCAGAATGGAGTTCTCCGTGAGCACCATGAAGCGGTTCAGCGCCTGGCGGTTCGCCGTGAACCACTCGATGAAGTGCATGCCCACGCCGGCTCCGTAGCCGTGCACTTCTTCGAAGGACCAGGCGATGTAGATGCGCCGCCGGTGGCCCCGGTACTCTTCGTTGGCCATGCGGCTCATGGTCTCCGTGGCCCAGCGGGCGCCCTCGAGCTGCGCCTGACCGCGCGCGTAGAGCAGGTACACGCGACCCGCGAGGCGCCAACGCCATCCTTGCGAGCTCCCGTGGTCGACCTCCTCGGCCGCGGGGCCGTGGGCGTCCATGAGCCGTGCGATGCGATCCGCCATGCCGTGTGGGCGCCATCGACGCGAAAGCGCATCGGTGAAGGGGAGCGGCGAGTCCCGAGGCTGCTCCGAAGGAGCCGCCGCCACGCCTTCGAAGCTGGTACACCGCAGCCATGAGCAACGCCGGTTCGAGCGACGTCGGGATCATCGGGTTGGGGGTCATGGGCCAGTCCCTCGCGCGGAACTTCGCCCGGAAGGGCTTCCGTGTGGCCGGCTACGACCTCGACGCGGAGGCCGGACGCCGGCTTCAGGCCGCGGAGCCGGCGCACGCCTTCGCCATCGCCGAAGACATGGCGGCTTTCGTTCAGAGCCTCGAGCGGCCCCGGCGCGTGCTCATGATGGTCAACGCCGGCAAGGCCGTGGACGCGGTGCTCGCGGGCCTCGCGCCGCATCTCCAGGAGGACGACATCGTCGTGGACGGCGGCAACAGCCTCTTTCACGACACCGAGCGTCGCGCCGAAGAGGCGCAGGCCTGGCGTTTCGTGGGCATGGGCGTGAGCGGCGGCGAAAAGGGCGCCCTCGAAGGGCCCTCGATGATGCCCGGAGGCGACGTGCTGGCCTGGGAGCGGCTCCAGCCCGCGCTCGAGAAGATCGCGGCCGTGGGCACGGCCGGGCCCTGCGTCACCCATTGCGGCACCGGCGCCGCCGGGCACTTCGTGAAGATGGTGCACAACGGCATCGAGTACGGCGACATGCAGCTCATCGCCGAGACGGCGGCTTTGCTACGCCGGGGCCTGGGCAAGAGCGGGGCCGAGGTGGCCGAGATTTTCGGCGCCTGGAACGAAGGCGAGCTCGAGTCCTATCTGATCGAGATCACGGCCGCGATCTTCCGCACGGTCGACCCGCAGGACCCGGACGGGCTCCTCGTCGACGCCATCCTCGACCAGGCCGGGCAGAAGGGTACGGGGCGCTGGACCGTGCTGGCGGCCATCGAGATGGGCATCCCGGTACCGACCATCGCCGCGGCCGTGGACGCGCGCGGGCTGAGCTCCTTCAAGAGCCTCCGCGTCGCGGCGGAGCCGGCGCTCAGCCTTCGCCGCGGGCACATCAGCGACGTGAGCACCGAGGACCTCCGCGACGCGCTCTACTGCGCCAAGGTCGCCAGCTACGCCCAGGGCTTCTGGATGCTCCGGACCGCGAGTGAGGAGAAGGGCTACGGCACCGATCTCAGCGCCATCGCCCGCATCTGGACCGCGGGCTGCATCATTCGCGCGCGCTTTCTCGAGCCCGTGGCCGAAGCCCTCGCCGAGGATCCGGCCCGGCCGCTGGCCCTGGCACCGGCCTTCGCCGGGGAGCTTCGCCGCCGCATGCCGGCCTTTCGCCGCGTCGTCGCTTCTGGCGTGCGCGCCGGGCTGCCCATCCCGGGGCTCGCCGCGAGTCTGAGCTGGCTGGACTCGCTGGCCACCGCCGACGGCACGGCGAACGTGATCCAGGCGCAGCGCGACTACTTCGGAAGCCACACCTTCCGGCGCAAGGACGCGCCCGACGTTGCCGTACACCATGCGTGGGAGTGAGGCTCAAGGCCCGGCGCCCGTCGCCGTACGTGTTTCCTCATGAGCTCCGTTTCCGGCCTCTCCACGGGCGCCCAATACGCCGGCGCCATCTTTCAAAAGGTGCAGGGCGCCGCCGAGCAAAACGGCCGCGCTGCGCTTCAGCTCATCGAAGGCGCGGAAGCGCCCGCGAAAGCCCAATCGCCGCGACCGTCCCTGAACGCGGCCAAAGGGCGAAACCTGAACGTGGTTGCCTGAGAGCGGCAACGTCGTTCGAGCGGCGTAGCTGCTAGGCTACGGCCGGAGGACCAAGCCGGGTGGCTCTGCGCGCGCTGGTAGTTGACGATAGCGTCTCGATGCGGCGGCTCCTGGCGGAGCTGCTCGCGGAGCGGAGCTATGAGGTGCTGACGACGGGCACCGGCGAGACGGCGCTCCGCCTCCACGAGGAGAAGCCCTTCGACCTGATGCTCGTCGACTGGACGCTCCCGGGCATCAGCGGCCTCGACGTGTGCCGCGCCGTGCGCCGGCGCCCGAACGGCGAAGACATCGCCCTGCTCGTGGTCACCGGTCGCGACCGGCCCGAGGACCTGCATGCGGTGATGGACGCCGGGGCCAGCGACTACATCGCGAAGCCCATCGACCCGGACATGCTCCGGACGCGGCTCCTGGTTGCCACGCGCCTCGCGACGGCGGCGCGGCGCCGGCGCCGGGGCCAGCAGGCGCTGCTTCGCGCCGAAGAGGCCTTCCAGCGCCTGGTGCAGTCCGCTCCGGACGCGATCTACGTGACCGGCGCCGACGGCGTCGTGGCCTACGCCAACGCTCGCCTCGTCGATTACCTCGGCTTCGCGAGCGTCGACGAGGTGCGCGGCATGACCGAAGAGGAGCTCATCCACCCGGACGACCAGCCGGCGGTCCGGGCCGAGCGCATCGGCGCGCTCAACGCCGGCCAGCCAACGCCGCCGCGGGAGCTTCGCTTGCTTCGCCGGGACGGCGTCACCGTGAGCGGGGAGAGCGTCACCATCCCCCTCGACTTCGGCGGCCGGGCTTCGGCGCTTCGCATGATCCGCGACGTCACCGAGCGGAAGGAGATGCAGGCGCAGCTCCACCTGGCGGACCGCATGGCCTCCGTGGGCACGCTCGCGGCGGGTGTCGCGCATGAGCTCAACAACCCCTTGGCCTACGTGCTCTCGAACCTTCGGCTCTCCCGCGAGGAGCTGGAGCGGGACCTGACGCCGGAACGCGTGCAGCTCGTGAAGCTGCAGCTCGAGGAGGCGGCGCACGGCGCTCGGCGCATGAGCGACATCGTCCGGGATCTGAAGACCTTCAGCCGTGGCGACGACGAGAACCAGGGCGCCGTCGACGTGCCGGAGGTGCTCGCCAGCTCCATCAACATGTGCTGGAACGAGCTCCGCTATCGGGCGCGGCTCGAGAAGCGCATCGAGGCCATTCCCGTGGTGCGCGGCAACGAGTCGCGGCTGGGGCAGGTCTTTTTGAACCTGCTCATCAACGCGGCGCAGGCCATGCCCGAGGACCGGGCCGGCGAGAACCTCATCCGCGTGCACGCGGGGACCGACGACGAGGGCTGGGCCTTCGTGGCCGTCGAGGACACGGGCCGGGGCATCGCGCCGGAGCTGCTGGGCCGCATCTTCGATCCCTTCTTCACGACCAAGCCCGTCGCCGAGGGGACGGGCCTCGGCCTGGCCATCTGCCGGAACATCGTGACGCAGGCCGGCGGGGAGCTGAACGTGGAGAGCACGGTGGGCCAGGGCACCACCTTCACCGTTCGCCTGCCGCCGGCGCACGGCATGGTGCCCGTGGCCCAGCCGGCGCCGATGCGGACCGCGGACTCGGCCTCCGGCGGGCGGGCCAAGGTGCTCGTCATCGACGATGAGCACCTGGTCGGGCGCTCCATCAGCCGCGCCCTTCGCCGGCACGACGTGGACGTGCTCTCGAGCGGCGGTGAGGCCATCGAGCGGCTGAACGCCCCCGGCGGCGCGGGCTACGACCTGGTGTTTTGCGACCTGATGATGCCCGAGGTCTCCGGCATGGAGGTCTACGAGGCCATCAACGCGGACAAGCCGGCGCTGGCCGAGCGCTTCGTGTTCATGACCGGCGGCGCCTTCACGCCGCGGGCCCGGGCCTTCCTCGAGCAGGTCCCGAACCGTTGCATCGACAAGCCCTTCGACCTGACGCTGCTCCGGGAAATCGCCGCCGAGCGCGTGGGCACGGCAAGCCGCCCGCCGGCGGCCGCGCTGGGCTGAGTCCCGGCCGGCACTGTGAGCGTGCAAGCGGGCCGGTCTCCGGTTCCGTCACCACCAACGAAAACGGGCGGACCCGCTGGAGGAGTCCGCCCGCATTCGACCCTCTGGGTCGCGGCCGGGGAGGCC
>JBCCAW010000851.1:0-1661 GCA_039814655.1 Myxococcota bacterium
CCGCGCAGCTGCCTGACCCAGCTCTTCAGCGACACGCGGAGCGTGGCCGTCTTCCTGGAGTTGATCTGAGGCGGCGGGTGTCCGTCTCCGTCTCCGTCTCCGAGTCCGTCTCCGTCTCCGTCTCCGAGTCCGTCTCCGTCTCCGAGTCCGTCTCCGAGTCCGTCTCCGTCTCCGAGTCCGTCTCCGTCTCCGTCTCCGTCTCCGTCTCCGTCTCCGTCTCCGGGCGTTGCGGGGTGGGGCTGGGCGCGATACTGCGCTCGCGGTGAGCCTCAACGACGCCCAGCGCGCGGCCGTGGAGCATCACCGGGGGCCGCTCCTGGTGCTCGCCGGCGCCGGGAGCGGCAAGACACGGGTCATCACGCACCGCATCGCGCGGCTCCTGAAACGCGGCGTGCCGCCGTCGAAGATCTTGGCCGTCAGCTTCACCAACAAGGCTGCTGCCGAGATGCGCGAGCGCATGATGCCGCTCGTGGGTCCGGAGCGGGCCACGCGCCTTTGGCTCTCGACCTTTCACTCCTTCGGTGTGCGCTTCCTGCAGCAGGAGAACCGGGCGCTCGGCTACGACGGGCGCTTCGTGATCATCGACCAGGGCGACCAGCTCGGCATGGTGCGTGAGATCCTCGCGGCGGAGCAGCCCGGGGCTCGCAACCTCGACGTGCCGGCGTTGCTGGCGCGGATCTCGCTCTGGAAGAACGCCTTCCTCGCTCCGGAGGACGTGCCAGAGAGCGACTTCGAATACGATGCCGTCGCCCGGGAGCTCTACCCCTCCTACGAGGAGCGGCTCCGCGCGCTGCACGCGGTGGACTTCGACGACCTCGTGTGTGCGCCGGTCCGCATCCTCGAGGCTCGGCCCGAGCTCCGGGCCAAGTGGCAAGGCCGCTTCGCGCACCTGCTCGTCGACGAGTTCCAGGACACGAACAAGGCCCAGCTCGCGCTCGTTCGCGCGCTCACCAACGAGAGCCGCAACGTGTGCGTCGTCGGCGATGACGATCAGTCCATCTACGGATGGCGCGGGGCCGAGGTCGGCAACATCCTCGACTTCGAGCGCCACTTCCCCGGCGCGGCGGTGGTAAAGCTCGAGCTGAACTACCGGAGCCGGGCGCCCATCCTGGCCGTGGCCAACGCGGTGATCGCCCAGAGCCGGGGGGCCCGGCACGAAAAGACCCTCGTCGCGGCGCGCGGCGACGGGCCGAGGGTGCGCGTGCTCTCGCGCTCCCGGACGCGGGGCAGGAGGCCAAGTTCGTCGTCCGCGAGATCCGCGCGCTCCTCGAGGAGGGCCTCGCCGGCCGCCGCCTCGGCCCCGAGCACATCGCCGTGCTCTACCGATCGAACGCGCAGGCCAAGCTCCTCGAAGAAGAGCTTCGCGTGGGCGGCGTGCCTTACCGGGTCTACGGCGGGACGCAGTTTTTCGACCGCAAGGAGGTGAAGGACCTCGTGGCCTACCTCCGCGTCGTCGCCCATCGCCGGGATGACCTCTCGCTACGCCGCGCGGTCAACACGCCGGCGCGCGGCGTGGGCATCGGTTCCCTCGACCGGCTTCGTCAGCATGCGCTCGCCGAGCGCATCACCCTCGAGGAGGCGTTCCGGCGCGCGGACGGGCTCGAGGGCGTGAGCGAGCCGGCGCGGCGCGGTCTGCGTAGCTTTCTCGGTGCCATCGACGA
>JBCCAW010000386.1:0-5707 GCA_039814655.1 Myxococcota bacterium
CGATAATCTCGAAGTGCAGGGAGCCGTCACATCAGATCGTCTCAGCGAGGCTGACCTCCTGGCAGGGCTCTATGATGATGCCCAAGTGGAAATCTATCGCGAGGACGAAGTTGCCCTCCCCGAGGATCTTGTGGTTCTTCGTGTACACCCACTGCTCCCGCGCGAAGGCCTCGAAGAGCGCGGGGATACCGTCGGCCACCGAAGAGCCGTGGTTCGTGTAGTCCGGGGCGAAGGTCGCCTCGACGCGCGCGGCGACCTCCGGGGGCGTGCCGTTCACGATGGTGTCGAAGAGCGCCGTGACCGCCGCCTTGTGGGCCGCCGTCTTGTCCGTGTCCGTGACCGTCGTCGCTCCATCGAACTGGCTGTGTCCGCTCGCGTTTTCTCCGACGATGGGCGTGGGCACGCCCCAATGCTCCGCGATCTTGCCGCCCTCGATGCGATAGACGTTGAAGGAGACGACGCGGGCGGCGCCGAAGGGCTGGGCGTTCTCCAGCGTGTTGTGCATGATCGCGAACTCACCGTCCTGGAACAGGCGGTGGTTCGTGTAACGGGTCCCGGCCTCCTTCAGAAACGGAAGGAAGGAGACGAGGGCATCCCGCCCCGTGGGAACCAAGACGTTGTGTTGAATGATGTCTTCGGCGAAGACCTCCCGCAGGCCGGCTTCGTCGTAGTCTTTGAACAGGGCGTCAAACGCCCCGGTGGCGAGTTGCTTCGGCGTCTTCGTCATGGTTTCGCTCATCGTCGTGGGGTGACCATAAGGGTTAGGTCGGCTCGGCTCGCGCCTTTGCGTACCAGGTGGTATCGAATGTGTGCGTCCTCCATGGCCGCAGGTCAAGAAAAAAGATACCCTGTGGTACGAAATGAGCGATGAGAAGCCCACACGCGCCCGGGGCAGACCCCGGACGCTCGACCCGGACCACGTCCTGAAGGTCGCCATCGACGCCTACTGGCGGGGCGATCCGGCCGACGTATCGGTCAACGCCATCTGCCGGCTGGCCGGCGTCTCCAAGCCGTCGCTCTACCGGGAGTTTGGCAGCGAGGACGGGCTCACGCGGGCGGCGCTCGAACGCTATGCGCGGGAGGTCCTCACGGACGTCTTCACCATCGTGCAGTCCGGCCGCGGGCTGCGCCCGACGCTCGACGCGCTCATCGACTTCGCGGCGGGCGACGCGCGCATGGAGACCGGGTGCCTCTTCTACAAGATGCGCAACGGAAAGCACCGGCTGGGACCCGAAACGCGCCAGCTCGTCGACGACCTCGACGCCGGCGCCCGCGCGGCCTACGCGACCTTCTTCGAGGCCTGCAGAAGCGCCGGCGAGTGGTCCGAGCCGCCGCCCGTCGAGGCGGCGGCGCGCTATCTCTCCGAGCAGGTCGCGCTGGCCATCACGCAGCGCGCCTCGAGCGAGGACCCGGCGCAGATTCGCGCGTCACTCGCTCTGGCGCTGTCCGTGTTCGAGCGCTGAGGTGCCGCGGGCTCTACCCGCACGCGCTCTACCCGCACGCGCTCTACCCGCGCGCGACCTCGAAGGTCATGCCTGCCTTCCGGAGGCGCTCCGTAAGCACGCGGCCCATGGCGCTCGCGGGCGTGAGGCATCCGGCGGCCTTCGGAAGCTCCGCTTCGTCGAAGGCGAGGCAGAGCGCGGACTCGCCGAGCATCTTGGCGGTCTCGCCATAGCCCGGGTCCTTTTCGCCGCGGATCTTGCCGCGCACCTGGATCTCCTGGCCGTCCTTGAGCCCGCGGCCGATGAGCCGGGAGACGAAGAAGCCCTTCTCCCGGGCCTCCTCCGAGGGGCCTTCGCCGGGTTTGGGGAGGAACTTGCTCGCGAGGAGGTTCCGGAGCGGGTCCGGTTGAATGGCGGCCAGAAACACGCCGAGACCGGCCGTGATCGTTGCGGCGCGCAGCAAGCCCTTCGGGCCCTTCCCGGTGCTCATCTGCTCCGGGTACTGGAAGCCCGGGCCGTAAGGACGGCCCCGGAGGCCATGGCTTCGGCGCACCACGCGCGTGTTGATGGACGCCATGACGAAGGGGCAGGTCCACATGCCGAGGTCCTGGGCGAACTTCACCGTGCTCTGGTCCGGGCCGTCCGGGCCGCGAAAGCTCCGGTCCGGGTCCAGCGCGTAGGGGTTCGCCGCGAGGCGCCGAATGCTCCGGTCGGCCTTCATCTCCTCGGCCATGTTCAGGGCGCTGGCGATGGTGCCGCCGCTGGCGCCGCCGCTCGACTCGCCGGCGTAGAAGTCCACGCGCGTGGGCACGGCGCCGCGCTCCACGAGCGCTTCGGCCACCATCAGGCAGCCGAGGTCCGAGGGGATGGAGTCGAAGCCGCAGCAGTGCACGATGCGCGCGCCGCTCTCCGCGGCCGCCTCGTGGTGCTCGTCGATCATGCGGCGCACGAACTGCACCTCGCCGGTGAGGTCGCAGTAGTGCGTGCCCGCGGCGGCGCAGGCGGCGACGAGGGGTCCGCCGTACTTCGCGTAGGGGCCCACGGTGGTGCAGACCACGCGCGTTTTCTTGGCGAGGGCGGCGAGGGCCTCCGCGTCCCTGGCATCGGCGACTTCGAGGGGGACTTCGAGGCCAAGCTGCTCGGCAATGCCGGCGAGCTTGGCCTCGTTGCGCCCGGCGAGGGCCCAGCGGAGCGTCTCGGGTCCGTGTTCGGCGAGGTACTCGGCGACGAGACGGCCCGTGAAGCCCGTCGCGCCAAAAAGAACGAGGTCGTAGGTGCGGCTCACGGAGGCCACCTAGCACCCCGACCGCGAACCGCGAAGGCGCTGCCTGTCGTAGGCTCCCGCGGGCCATGAGCCCGCTTCTCCTCGCCGTCCTCGGGCTGGTGGTCCCGCTCGCGCTTGGCGCCCTCGCCGGGGGCGCTCGGCTCTTCCGCGATCCCGAGGGCGCCATCGACGCGCTCAACGTCTACGCGCTCCGCTTCGGGTTCCCGGCGCTCATCGTGCGTGGGCTCGTCGTCACGGAGGCCGGGCTGCCGCGGGAGCCGGGGTTTTGGCTGCTGGTGCCCCTCGTCTTCGCGCTCTCCGTCGCGGTCGTGCGGGCCCGGGCCCGGCCCGCGGCGGGGACGCTCGCGCTCATCCTCGGTTTCGGCAACGTGGCCTACCTCGGCCTCCCGCTGGTGGAGGCGACGCTCGGCGACGAGGCCCTCGCGCTCGCTTCCGTCGCCGTGCCGCTGCATCTGGTGATCGGCCTTTCGGTTGGGCCAGCGCTCCTCGTGCGCTGGGCCGGGGGCGAGGGCGCGATGCGCTGGCGGCCAATCCTCACGCAGCCGCTGCTCTGGGCGCCCTTCCTGGGCCTCGCGCTCCGGGCGCTTCCCCCGGGCGGCCGCGCCTTCGTCGTCGCGCTCGTGGCGCCCGTGGCGAAGAGCGCCGGGGCCGTCGCGCTCTTTCTCCTGGGCCTCTACCTTTGGAGGAACCGGCACCGGGCCCGGCAGATCGACCGCTGGGACCTGGCCCACGTGGCCTTCAAGCAGGCGCTCATGCCCGCGCTCACGCTGGCGCTCGCCTGGGCCTTCGTCCGCGCCGGCTGGCTTTCGGCGGGCTCCGCGCAGGTGCTCGTGCTGCTCTCGATGATGCCCGCCGCCATCACCACGTTTTCCCTGGCGCACGACCTCCAGGTCGGCGCCACGCGCGTGGGGCGCGCCATCGTGACCACGTCGCTCGCGTCGCTCCTGCTCCTCCCGCTGGGCGTGTGGCTCGTGCGCAGCTGGGTCGCCGGGTGGTGAGATCGATGGCCCCGGTCCCCCGGGGCCCTTCGCGCCGCGCAGCGCCTCGTGGCGACGCCGCATGCAGGCACGCAACCCGGGCAGCGGCCGCCCGACGACGCCTGCACTATGCTGGAGGCTCCATGGCCGAGACCCTTGTCGACTCGTCTGCGCGTGAAGAAAGGTGGACTGCGCTGGGTCCGCCGCGCCGGCTCCGCGCCGACGAGGTCTTGCGCATGGTCGAGGCCGGCCTGCTGGAAGACGAGCGCGTCGAGCTCCTCGACGGGGTGCTCTACCCCGTGAGCCCGCAAGGGCCCGAGCACGCGGCGAGTACGGTGTGGCTCCGGGAGCTGCTCCAGGCGCGTTATGGGCGCGCCGTGTGCTGCTACGACCATTCGTCCTTCCATCTGGACGGGGTCTCGCTTCCCGAGCCGGACCTCGCGCTCGTTCGCGGCTCCGTGCTCGACTACCGTGGGCGGCTCCCGCGGCCCGGCGACGTGGTGATGCTGGTCGAGATCAGCCAGACGAGCCAGCGCCGCGACCGAGCGAAGGCGGCGCTCTACGCGAGCGGCGCTGTGCCCGTGTATTGGCGGCTGGACCTCCCGTCGGCGACGCTCGAGGTCTTCGAGGCGCCCGAGAGCGGCGCGTACACGCGGAGGCGGGTGTACGGCGACGGCGACCTCGTCCCGCTGCCGGAACGCGCCGACACGCTGGCCGTGAGCGAGCTGCTTCGCGCGTCCCGTCTCGAGCCCGCGGCCGGGTAGGCTAGCCTTCGCCCGTGACCCGCGCGACGCTGCTCTCCGCCTTCGCTCTCTTCGTCCTGGCCGCCCAGGGGCCGAGTGGCGCGCCGCCGCCCGCGGCGGACGACTTTCACGCCGAATACGGCGAGTGGGCCGTGGCCGCGGACCAGACGCTCGCGAGCCAAGCGGGCGCCGAGATCCTCGCGGCGGGAGGCAACGCCGCCGACGCGGCGGCCGCGACCATGCTGGCCCTCGGCGTGGTGAACCCGGCCTCGAGCGGCATGGGCGGCGGCGGCTTTCTTCTCTACTACGAAGCCTCCAGCGGTGAGCTCACCTTCCTCGACTTCCGCGAGCGAGCGCCGGGAGCCGCCACGCCGGACATGTTCGAGGACGCGGCGCCGCCCGTGGAAGGGCCGGCCAACCGGGCCTCGCAGGTGGGCGGCCTCGCGAGCGGCGTGCTCGGGGAGCCTGCCGGCGTCGCGGAGATGGTCCGGCGCTTCGGCAGCCTGCCCCTCGGGCGCATCGTCGCTCCCGCCGTGCGCTACGCCGACGAGGGCGTACCCGTCAGCGCGCCCGTGAGCCGCATGTCCGGCTACTTCGCCGCGCAGATGAAGCGCGACGCGGTGATGAGCGGCTGGTTCGCCGAAGGCGCCGAGGCGCTCGCGCCGGGGCAGCGCCTCGTGCAGCCCGAGCTCGCGCGCACGCTCCGGGCCTTTGGCCGCGGCGGCGCCCGGGCCATTTACCGCGGCCGCATCGCCCGGGAGATCGTGCGCGCCAACCGCGCCGCCGGGGGCCTCTTCACCCTGGCCGACCTCGCGGCCTACGAGGTGAAGGAGCGCGCGCCGCTGGAAGGCACGCACTTTGGCTACCGCTGGGTCACGGCGCCGCCCCCGAGCGCGGGCGGCTTCACCATGCTGCAGAGCCTGGCCATTCTCGAGCAGATCCCGGAGCGCTTCCGGCCTGTGGATGCCGGCGCGCGGCCGGGCCCGGACTTCCTGCACGCGCTGGCCGAGAGCTGGAAGGGGCCCTTTCTCGACCGGCAGCGCTACTTCGGCGACCCGGACCACGTCGAGCTCTACCTCGATCGCATGATGGCGGGGGAACGCATCGCGGCGCGGGCCGGCGCCTTTCACCCCACCCTCGCCATGCCGGCGGCCGACTACGACCGGCCGCTCTTCCCGAACGAAGACGCCGTGCACCAGAGCGACAACGCGGGCACGAGCCACCTCTGCGTCGTCGATGGCGAGGGCAACCTGGCTGCCG
>JBCCAW010000767.1:0-2269 GCA_039814655.1 Myxococcota bacterium
GAGCGCGTCGAGGGCGTCGAGGGTGTGACGCTGCCGCACGCTGGGATCGCGTTCATGCATCTGCAGCCATTGGGTCGCGAGCTCCACGTCGACGAGGCCGCCGAAGCCGAGCTTCGGATGGAGCCGCTCCGGTCGCTCCTGCGCGAGCTCGCGCTGCATGCGAGCGCGGAGCTCGGCCATGCGCGCCGGCTCCGGTGGACCGCGAAAGGCCGTGGCGCGGAGCAGGGCGCCCATGGCTTCGCCGAAGGCCGCCTCATCGTGGGCGACGACGCGCGCCTTCAGCAGCGCCTGCCGCTCCCAGCCTCGGGCATGAAGGGCGTGGTAGCGAGCGAAGGCCCGGTCGCTCACCACGAGCAGGCCCTGGTTGCCCGAGGGTCGCAGTCGCGTGTCCGTTTCGAAGCCCGGGCCCTCTGCGTCGGGCTGGGCCAAGAGGCTGAGCGTCCGCTGCGCCCCGCGCGTATAGAGCTCGCCGTGCGTCGGCGGCGTGCCTCCCCGCGTGCCGGCGTGCAGCGCCCGGTCCTCCCCGCGTGGAAGCCGGAAGAGGAAGGTGAGGTCGAGGTCGCTCCCGTAGCCGAGCTCGCCACTGCCGAGCTTCCCCATGCCCACGACCACCATGGCGGCGCCGGCCTGGGGTGCGCCGCGCCGCCGAACGAGCTCGCGACGGGCGAAGGCGAAGGCCGCGCGGACCTGCGCGTCGGCCAGCGCCGTCAGCAATCGCTGCGCGGCGCCGTCGTCGAGCTCTCCGCCGAGGTGCGCGAGACCGATGCGGAGCGTCAGCTCGCGCTTGCGACGCCGGAGCGCCCCCACGAAACCCTCCACCTCGACCCTGGGCGGCGCGACGAGCGCGCCGGGGACGTCGCCGCCCAGGGCCGCATGTTCCTGGCGAATGTGGTCCGCGCTCGGCGCGCTCGACCCGAGGAGCAGCGCGTCCAGGGTCTCCGGGTGGCCGACCAAGGCTCGCGCGAGCGTGGGAGAGGCGCCGAAGAGCGCGATGAGACGTCGGGCGAGCCGGGGCTCTTCCAGGAGCCTCGCCTGGTGCCCGGGCCCGGACCGCACCAGGAAATCGGTCAGGTGCCGGAGCGCGGCGTCGACATCGGCCGCGTGGGTCAGCTCCCGAAGGAGCCGAGGGGCGAGCGCCGGCCGTCGCCCGGCACCGACGCTGCCGAAGGGGCTCTCGGGCCGGCGCGCGAGGCGCCGGAGGTGGCTCGCGGCCTCTCCGGCGTCGTGCACCTCCAGGGCCGCGGCGACGGCCGCCTCCAGGTCTCCCGCGCGTTGCCCAGTTCCGAGGCGACGGAGCGACGCGAGGAGCGTTTCGTGCGCCGGCGGGGCCACGGCGCCGGCGCCGCGGGGCCCGGCGCCCTCTACGGTCCCTTCGAGGAGCGTCTGAAAGAGACGGTGCACGGTGTCGCGGTGTCGCCCGAGCGCGTCGTCGAAGCCCGCCGCGTTCGCGAAGCCGAGGGAGCGCGCGAAGTCCTCGCGCTCCTCGCCCACGGGGAGCACGTGCGTTTGGTACCCGGCGACCATGTGCACGCGGTGCTCCACGCGACGGAGCAGCGCCCAGGCCGCCGCGAGCGCGTCGTGCTCCGCCGCCGTCACGAAGCCGAGCCGTGCCAGGCGGGTGAGCGCCTCCATGGTGCCGGGCACGCGCAGCTCCGGGTGCTGGCCACCCCACACCAGCTGGAGGCTCTGGACGAAGAACTCGAGCTCGCGGATCCCGCCGACCCCGAGCTTCACGTCGTTCTCCGCGTCGACGCGGAGCTCCCGGCGGCTCTGGATCACCATGCCGTGCATGGCCCGGCCCAGCGCCGGGTCCACCGGGCGGCGCCAGACGAAGGAGCCGAGGGCGTCGAGCAGCTTACGGCCGAAGGCGAGGTCGCCGGCCACGGGTGTGGCGCGCATCAACGCAGCGCGCTCCCAGGTTCGGCCGAAGCGGGCGTAGTAGCGCTCGGCCCGCGCGAGGCTCATGGACAGCGGCCCGGCGCTCCCGGCGGGGCGGAGACGCAGGTCCACGCGAAAGACGAAGGAACATCTTTACTTTCCGGTCGACAAAGAGTCAACCGATACACCTACCACCTCTTCAACAAAATAACTGGTTACGCAAACTTGAAAATCAGTCGGGAAAACTTTTCAGGGGTTCTTGAATTGATCGAGAAATCTCTAGTTTAAGGTTTCATTGAGGCGTCATATGTAAGCTAATATAATACATGTTTAGCATAAAACTTGCCTTGCCATCAACGTTTACCTTCTCTGCATGTGTAGCTCTCGCCTC
>JBCCAW010000137.1:0-11605 GCA_039814655.1 Myxococcota bacterium
CCGCGGCGTCTGCGTCCTCCGCGCGCGTCGCCGCCGCCTCGGCCTCCGTCGCCAGCCGCGCCGCGAGGTCGCCCTCGCCCACCCAGAGCTGCGCATGAGCGAGGTTGGCGAGGGTCCGCGCGGCGTCGCGATCGCGGCCGAGGTCGAGGAGCCGCGCGCTCGCGTCTTCGAGGGCCGCCATGCCCTCGCCGAGCTGCCCGGCCTCGAGCAACACGCCGCCGAGGTTCGCCCCGCAGGACGCCGCCAGAAGACGCTCACCGGCCCCGTCGGCCTCGGCGCGCGCGCGGCGAAGCGTACTCGCCGCGGGAGCCAGCTCACCCTGGCTCTTCTGTGCCACGCCGAGGGAGAGCCGTAGCCGCGCCCGCTGACGCCAGCTCCAGGCGGCGCCGTCGAGCGGTGGGGGCGCCGAGGCCGGCGCGAGCGCCCCGGACTGCAGGGCGACCTCGAGGCGGCGCCGGGCCTCGGCGACCTGGCCCTGGGCGAGGCGAACCCAGGCGTCGACCTCGGTGCCGAGGGCTCCGGCTTCCTGCGCCGCTCCGGCCGCCGCCTCGAGGTCGCCAGCGCCGTAGGCCAGCCAGGCCCGGAGCGCCGCGTCGAAGGGCTCCCAGCTCGGCGCGATGGGAAGCCCCGCGCGTTCCTCGAGGGCCCGCGCACGGTCTCCGAGCTGCCGGGCGATCTCGGCCCGGAACAAAGCGGCGTGCGCCGCGACGGCTCCCTCGAAGGTGGCCTCGGCGACGCCGAGGGCGGCCCGGGCCTCGATGAGGCGTCCTGCGGCCCGCCGTGCGTCCGCCAGCGCGAAGCGAAGCCGAGCGCAGCGCGGCAGACGCCGGACCGCTGCCGCGGCCACCTGCTCGGCCGCCCCCACCTGCCCCGCCGCCCGCGCTTCGGCGATGGCCGCGGAGAAGCCCGCCTCCGCCGCCTCGTCTTCACCGAGCTCCGCGGCGACATGCGCCGCCGCGAGGGCGTCCAGGCCTCCGCGGCTGCGAAGACCGCGGGCCAAGGCCTGCCGACGTCGCGGCGTGAGACCTCGCCACACGGACCGGGTCACGTCCGGGCGGAGCGTGAGCCTGCCTTCCGCGCTCAGGCTGCAGAGCCCCACGGCGCGGAGCGCGCTCGCCTCGCTCGGGGAGCCGCCGAGGGCCTCGGGTCCGAGCGCGCCCCCGGCGATGGCAAGGCGCGCCGCGGCGTCCTCCGAGCCCGCCGGGAGAATGAGCTCCGGATCGGGTCCCGGGGCCCGCCAGGCCTCGGGACGGGTCAGCGCCGCGCCCTCGCGCACCAGGGCGGCGGCGAGGCGGCACAGGCGCCCGGGGAGCGCGCCGGAGAGCTCCCGCGCCCGGGCGAGCACCGCGTCGCTCGCCGGCTCCGGGGCCAGAAGCGAATGGACGAGGGCGTCGTGGTCCGCGACGGAAAGGGCCTCGAGGGTGATCTCCACGGCCCCGGCCAGCGCGGCCTCCTCCTCCGACGCCTCGAGCACGACGACCCGCCGCTGGCCCCGAACCCGCGCCGCGCGCTGGCGACGGGCGAGCTCCGCCCGCGTGCGCGCGCTGAGACGGACGATCGCGGCTTCTGCGGCCGGCACGTCCCGGCCGTCGTCCACGTAGGTCGGAATGAGCGCGCCCGGGATCCCGGCGAGCTGCCGCTGGGCCCGAGCAGCGGCCTCGCGGAGGAGCCGCGTGCTGCCCGCGCCCGCCGGCCCGCGAAGCTGCACCCAGCTCGCGCCGGCCTCGGCCTCGCGCAGAAAGGGCGCCACGAGAGCCGCGACGAGCGCCTCGAGCTCCGCGTCGCGGCCCAGCAGCGGGAGCTGCGCGAGGCGCCGCGCACGCCCCTCCGGCGAGGGCCGCGGAAGGGGATCGGCGTCGATGGCCGGGCCCAGGGCCGCTGCGGCCGCCGCCACGCGTTGCGCTGCGGTCGCGGCCGACGCGGGACGCTCGCTCGGCGCCGGCGCGGTGAGCATGGCCACCAGCGCGCCATGGGCAGCGGGGAGCCCAGGAGGGAGCTCCCGCAGCGGCGCGCTCAGGGCCCGGCGCGCCGCTTCCCCCACGGTGGAGGGCGACGCCGGAACGGCCCCACGCAGCAGCGCATGCAGCGTGGCGCCGACCCCGTAGAGGTCCGTCGCCACACTCCTCTCGCCCATCCATGCCTCGGGCGCCATGAGGCCCGGCGTGCCCCGCGCGACGCCAGGCTCGTGCGCCGGTGGTCCCGCGAGGCCGAGGTCCACGAGCACGGCCCGCCCGGCCTCGTCGACGACGAGGTTCGAGGGCGTCACGTCCCCGTGCACGATGCCGAGACCGTGAAGCGCGGCGAGGGCCTGGAGCGCGTCATGCACGATGCGGAGCGCGGCGTGGGGCCGCTCGCTCTCCGGTCGTTGCACCAGCGCGGCCAGCGCCCCTTGGCCCGGAGCGTGGGCCTGGAGCAACACCTCGACGCCGGCGGGAAGCCCGAAGGGCGGCGGGAGCCGCGCCTCGACGCGGAGCAGCTCTTCGACGCGGGCGAGGCGCGGGTGCGCCACCTGCCGCAGCAGCTCCTCTTCCCAGCGGAGCCGCGCGCCCTCGGCGGCGCCGACGACCTTCGCGGCGTAGAGCGGCCCCGCGTCGCCGTCGCGCACGAGGATCACCCTTCCGGTGCCCCCGCGCCCGAGCTCCTGCACGTAGCTGTAGCGACCCGCCAGCACCGACCAAACGGTCGAGCGCGCGCTGGAAGATGTCAACGAAGTTGTCAGTGCTTGGAGTCCGTGGGCCCGTCGTCCGTGGGCCCCGGAGTCCGTAGGCCCCATCGTCGTAGGCCCCGTCCTCGGTGCGCGCCGCGGTTGAAGGGCGCCGCGGTCATCGACGCCGCGGGCCCTGCGCTACGCTCCCTCGTAGAGCAGGTACGGCGCGCGGGCGTCGCGAAAGGCCTCGGCGCCCGCCCGCTCGTCGGCGAGCCAATCCTCGACGTCCCGGCCCAGGCTGAGCCGTTGCCGAAGCTCCGGCCCGCCGCTCAAGAGATCGAGGGCCGGGCGCTCGACCTCGTGCTCGTAGGGCTCTTGGCGCCAGGGGCTCTGCGCCGGATCGCGGCCCTCGAGCATGGCGCGCAGGAGCCGGACGTAGGTCTCCGTCGCGCGGAAGGTCCTCCGGTCGTCGACGTGCACCTGCACGCCGCCGCAGGCCATGCCGGCGTGCTTCTGAAAGGTCGGCACGAAGGTCAGGGGCCGGAGACGGGCGCCGGGCACGGGCCCCATGGCCCGCACGAGCGCCTCGCCCTCCGTTCCCGGGGCGCCAACGATCTCGAAGGGCCGCGTGGTGCCCCGCCCTTCGCTCCAGAGGGTGCCTTCGAAGAGGCACGCCCCGGGGTACACGAAGGCCGTCTCGACCGTCGGCATGTTCGGCGAGGGGAGGACCCAGGGGAGGCCCGTGGCCTCGAAGTCCATGTGACGCTCCCAGCCCTCCATGCGGACGACCCGGAGACACTCGTCGTCGAGCCCCTCCTCGCGCTGGGCCATCACGAGCAGCTCACCCAAGGTCATGCCGTGGCGCACGGCGACGGGCCGAAGCCCGACGAAGGAGAGGTAGCCGGGACGCTGCGGCCGCCCCTCGACGACCTGCCCACCAAGCGGGTTCGGCCGGTCGAGGGCGATCACGGGAACACCGGCGCGCGCCGCGACGCGGAGGGCGAAGGTCGCCGTCCACACGTAGGTGTAGTAGCGGCTTCCCACGTCCTGCAGGTCGACCACGAGCGCGTCGAGGCCTTCGAGCATCTCCGGCCGCGGCGCGAGGCACGCCGCCGAGTCGCCGTAGAGGCTGATGACCGGCAGGCCGCCGAGACTGCCCTGCCGCGGCTCACCGGCGAGGGCGCCGACCGGGTCCGAGTCCCGGGCGTCGCGTTCTTTCACGGAGCTCGCCACGGGCTCGAGGTCCTGCGCCGCCGCGTCGAGGCCGTGCTCGGGTCCAAAGAGCACCGCGATCGTGGCGCCGGCCTCCGTGAGCACGCGGTCCGCACGACGAAGGCGCCGGTCCACGCTCGCCGGGTGCATGAGCAGGCCCACGCGCTGGCCGCGCAGGTCCAGGTCGCCGCGGGCGACCCGGTCGAGGCCGGAAAGAACGCCTCCCATGCTCACGCCCCGCGCGGCGCAGCTCCCGTCGGTGCCGCCCCGGCATCGCCGGCGAGCAGGTAGAGGACGGCCATGCGTACGGCGACGCCGGCCTCGACCTGGTCGAGCACCACGCTCCGCGGTCCGTCGGCCAGCTCCGGGTCGATCTCGACGCCGCGGTTCATGGGGCCCGGGTGCATCACGATGGCGTCGTCTTTCGCTCCCGCGAGGCGCGCTTCGCTCAAGCCAAAGGTCCGCGCGTACTCGCGGAGGCTCGGGAGCAGCGCCTGGGCCAGGCGCTCCTTCTGGATGCGCAGCGCCATCACCACGTCCGCGTCTTCGAGGGCTGGTTCGAGCCGTTCGTGCACCTTCACGTCGAAGGCCTCGGCGAAGTGCTTGGGGACCAGCGTACGCGGCCCGGCGATGCGCACGTCGCAGCCGAAGAGCCGAAGCAGCCGCGCATTCGACCGCGCCACGCGGCTGTGCGCCACGTCGCCGCAGATGGCGACCTTCAAACCGGCGAGGGTGCCCTTGGCCCGGCGGATGGTGAAGGCATCGAGGAGCGCTTGCGTGGGGTGCGCGTGCATGCCGTCGCCGGCGTTCACGACGCTGCAACGCATGTTCTTGGCCACGTAGTGCGGCGCGCCGCTCGCGCCGTGACGGATCACCACGATGTCCGGGTGCATGGCCTCGAGGGTCTTGCACGTGTCGTAGAGCGACTCGCCCTTCTTCACGCTGCTGCTCGCCGTGGACATGTTGACCGTGTCCGCGCTGAGGCGTTTGCCCGCGAGCTCGAAGCTCGTGCGCGTGCGCGTCGAGGCCTCGTAGAAGAGGTTGATGACCGTCTTGCCCCGGAGCGTCGGCACCTTTCGCACGGGCCGCCGGGACACCTCGAAGAGCGCCTCCGCCGTGTCGAGGATCTGCACGATGTCCTCGGTCGTGAGCGACGTGATGTCGAGCAGGTGGGGATGGCGGAAGGGCCGGGTCACGGCGTCTCTGCCCCGCGCTCGAGGCGAGCGCCATCGCGGCCCGAGCCCGGCGTCTCCGCGAGCTCCACGCGCACCTTGGCGCCCAGCGGAACCTCCAGCGTGCGGCCCACGAAGTCCGCGGCGACGGGCAGCTCCCGGCCTCCGCGGTCGAGGAGCACCGCCAGCCAGATGCGCCGGGGCCGGCCGTAGTCCAGAAGGCACTCGATGGCCGCGCGAACCGTGCGCCCCGTTTGGAGCACGTCGTCGACGAGCACCACATCGCGTCCGGCCACGTCGAAGGGCACCACGCTCGGTCCGATCTTCGGGTCCGGGAGCGCCGTCGCGGCGTCGTCGCGGTAGAGGGCGATGTCCACGCTCCCCACCGGCGGCTCCGCAGGGCCGAGGCCGGCGACGGCGTGCGCGAGGCGCGCGCTCAGCGTCACTCCCCCGCGACGAATGCCCACGATGCCGAGGCGCTCGGCCCCGCCCGTCGCCTCGACGATCTCCGAGGCCATGCGCCCGAGCACCCGCTCCACCTCGCCGGCGTCGAGGATGCGCTCGCTCCGCTCACCGCTCTCGCCGCCCTTGCTCACCGGCCAGCGGTGTACCGGCCCCCCACCCGCCGGTCAACGAGCTCAGCTCGGCTCGGGAAGCGCCGGGAGCTGCTCGCGCATTTGCTCGTAGCCCGCGGGCATCTCTTCGCCGGCTTCCAGCCGCTCCTTCATCTCGTACTTCGACGGACAGCGCGGCACGATCTGGCTCGCGAGGAAGGTGCCATCCTCGCCGAGGGCCCCCTGCACGACCACGCTGATGCCGAAGCCGTCGCGGAAGGTGTCCGGCACCACGCACTGGGGGAACGCGACGGGCATCTCTTCGCCTTCCTTCGTGATGCGAAAGCGCCACTCGCAGGGGTCTTCGCGGAAGAGGATGGAACCCTCCACGAGGTCCCCCTCGACGCGGAGCTCCTGGCCCACGGCCTCCGTGTCCCCCACGACCTCGTGCACGAGGCGCGAATACACGAAGGGGTCCGTGTCGCTGTCCGAGAGGAGCAGGAGCGCCACGATGCTCCCGCCGAGCAGCATCATGGCCACGGCGACCTTGAACATGGGCCCCGGGCCGGCCTCGGGCTCTGCCGCAGCGCCGGACGCGGGAGCCGGAGCGCGGGCTTCGCCGAGCTCGGCGTCGAGGCGAGCGTCGAGGTCGTCGTGGCGCGGGGCGTCGCTCATGGGGTGCCTTCTAGGGCCGCCGTGCCCGAGGGGCTGCGGCCAGAGTCAAAGATGGGGGTCGCCCGCGGCATTTCGCAAGCCCGAGCGCGGCCCGTGAAACGAAGACGGCGCCACCCCGAGGGATGGCGCCGCCTTCCGAGCCGTCGCGCGAACGCGCGGCGACTCAGTCGCCGAGCGGGCCGATGAAGCCGCCCGCGATGAGCAGGGCGTAGATGACGAGGGACTCGATAAGCGCGAGGCTCAGGATGAGCGGGGTCTGGATCTGACCGGCCGCGTTCGGGTTGCGGGCGATGCCCTCGAGGGCCGCGCGGGCCGCCATGCCCTGGCCGAGGGAGCCGCCGAAGGCCGCCACGCCGATGGCGATGGCCGCGGCGGTCGCCTTCGACATCGCCACGTCGCTCGCGTTGGCCGCCGCGTCCTGCGCGAAGGCCGGGGCGGCGATGAGGAGCGTCGTGAAGAAAGCGCTCGTGCGCAGGGAGAGGTTCTTGATGGTCTTGATCATGGGGGTGTGCCTCCAGTTGCCTCTCGTCCGCGCGACGGCCGCGAGAGGAGAGCTCGATTTTCGGCGCAGGATGCGCGCTCAGTGATGGTCGTGATGCTCGATGGCCATGGAGATGTAGACCATCGACAGAAGCGTGAAGACGAGGGTCTGCACCGTGACGACGACGCAGCCGAGGATGTAGACGGGCACGGTCACGAGGCCCGAAGCGAAGGCGCCCAGGAGGCCGCCGCCCACGAGGCCGAGGAAGGCCGAGAGCACCGCGTGGTCGGCGAACATGTTCGCCGTGAGCCGCACCGCCAGAGTCACCGGGCGCACGAAATGGCTGATGACCTCGATGGTGAAGATGAGCGGCGCGAGCCACCAGATGGGCCCGAGGAAGTGCTTGATGTAGTTGGCGAAGCCCTGCTCTTTGATGCCGAAGATGTGCGTCGCGAAGAAGATCACGATGGCCATGGCGGCCGTCGTGTTCAGGTTGTCCGTCGGCGGCAGGAAGCCGGGGATGAGCCCGAGCACGTTCGAGAAGAAGATCACGAAGGCGCAGGTGCCGATGAGCGGCAGGAAGAACTTCGCCGCCTTCTTGCCCATCATGTCGACCATGGCGCCGTAGACCGCGCCGGCGAAGAGCTCGACGAAGGTCGCCACCGTGAGCTTGGCTTCCGGCAAGACGGCGTCCTCCGGGTCCTTCATGCGGGACGTCGTCGCCAGCCCGAAGACCAAGAGCAGCAGGAGCACGAAGGCGAAGCCGAAGACGTGGAGCGCGTCGACGTGACCGCCGAAGAACCACTTCTCGCCGCTGTCGTTGAAGGGCGCGCCGAGGGCGTGCGTGAAGGAGCTCGCGCTCTCCGGGAGCAGGCTGAACCAGGACCAATGGTCTGGCAGGGACGAGGCGGCGTCGGCGTGGTCGGGGCTCGCCATCTCACATCTCCTCCGGCGTGCCCACGGGGACCTCGCCGGGTTCGTCGGGAGCGGGGCACTCGCCCGCGCTCTTGGTGGGGCCCCCGAGGAGGGACCCGAAGGTCACGCCCAGCACCAGAGCGCTGACGCCCACGGTGAAGCCCTGGAAGTGCAGCCCGAACCTGGTCACGAGAAGCCAGACGGCAAGGAGCGTCGCGCCGGTCTTGAGCACGAAGAGCAGCGCCGGCGTTCGACCGGCCCCGGGGACGCCGCTCGCCGCGGCCTTCCGCAGGCGTCCGGCGAGCCAGCGGAGGGCGGCCCAGTTCAGGTTGGCCACGGCCGCTCCAGCGAAGGCCGCGAGCCCTCCGCGCGCACCCCACAGCGCCGCGGCGGCGGCGACGAGCAGCACGCTCGCCGCGGCCATGGCGGTAGTGATGCGGTCGTCGAGGTAGGCGCTCATGACGGCGGGGGGGGTTTGGGGGTCGGACGGGGAGGAGCGCCAGCGGCGCTGGAATCGGGGTCGTCGGTCGCGTGCGCCTCCTGGCTGAGCGCCGCGACGAGAGCCTCGAGGCGTTCGAGGTCCGGCGCGGGCTTCTCGGGCTCTGGAGCGGACGGCGGAGGCGCCACCTGCCGGGCGAGCTTCATGAGGTTGTAGAAGCCCGCGGCGATGCCGAGAAAAAGCCCCGCGAGCTCCAAGGAGCGCCCCGTATCGAAGCGCCCATCGAGCCAGCGGCCTCCATACACACCAACGACCACGAGGGCGGCCATCTCGAGACCGATGCCCCCACTGCGACCGAGGGCCTTGGCTTGCTCGGGGCGGAGGAAGGGCATGGCGGTGTGCCAGGAGAGAAGGTTGCGTTGTCAGGTGGGAGGACGTCTCCCAGGAAGGAGCGTGGCGACGCCGGGAGCGCGGCCGACGCGCAGCGGGCTAGCACCGCCCCAAGAGGGGGTCAAGGATTGCTGAAACCCTCGAAAATCGGCACGCCGGGGGCCCGTGCGCAGGCTCAGGCCAGGGCCGCGAAGGCCGCGTCGAACGCTCGCTCCGTGATGGCCACGGCTCGGTCGTCATGCGCGAGGGACGGAAAGGCCGCCTCGAACTGCGAAGGCGGCCAATAGACGCCGTGCTCGAGCAGCACGCTGTGCCAGCGCGCGAAGGCGTCTCGGTCGCAGGCATCCGCGTCCGGCCAGCCACGTACGGGGCCCGCGTCGGTGAAGAAACACGTCAGCATGGCGCCGACGCCCTGCACGGTGCACGGCACGCCGTGCTTCGCGGCCGCGTCGCGGAGCATGCCCTGCAGGCGATCGCCGAGGGCCTCGAGGCGTTCGTAGGTGCCCTCGCGGCGCAGCAGGTCGAGCGTCGTCGAGCCCGCGGCAACGGCCAGCGGATTCCCGCTCAGCGTGCCCGCCTGATAGACGGGACCGAGCGGGGCGACCTGGCGCATGATCGCCTCTGGACCGCCGTAGGCGCCCACGGGCAGGCCGCCACCGACCACCTTGCCGAGGCAGGTCAGATCCGGCGTGACGCCGTAGCGTTCCTGGGCGCCGCCGTAGGCGACGCGGAAGCAGCTCATCACCTCGTCGAAGATGAGCAGCGCGCCGTGCTCCGTGGTGAGCTTTCGCAGCTCGGCGAGCCACTCCGGGTCCGCCGGGACGCAGCCCATGTTGCCCGCAATGGGCTCGAGGATGAGCGCCGCGATGCGGCTCCCCTGGGCCGCGAAGAGCGCCCGGGCGCCCTCGATGTCGTTGTAGTGAACGGTCCCCGTGGTCGCCGCGATGGGCGCAGGAATCCCGGCGCTGTCCGGCTCGCCGAGCGTGGCGAGCCCCGATCCGGCTTTCACGAGCAGGTAGTCGGCGCCGCCGTGGTAGCCGCCGATGGTCTTCACCACGACGTCGCGTCCCGTGTACCCGCGGGCCAGACGCAGGGCGCCCATCACCGCTTCGGTGCCGCTGGAGACGAGGCGCACCATTTCCATGTGCGGGTGCGCCCCTTGAATCCGCTCGGCCATCTCCGTCTCGCCCCGCGTCGGGGCGCCGTAGCTCGTGCCCCGCGTCGCCGCCTCCTGCACGGCGGCTACGACGTCCTGGTGGGCGTGGCAGAGAATCATCGGACCCCAGGACCCGACGTAGTCGACGTACTCCGTGCCGTCCGCGCCCACGAGCGTGCACCCAGACGCCCGGTCGACGAAGACCGGGTCGCCCCCCACGGGTCCGAAGGCGCGTACCGGTGAGTTGACGCCCCCGGGCATGCGCTTTTGCGCGGCGGCGAAGAGCTCCTGAGAGACGGGGTCGGCCATGGGCGGACCGTCGACCCGTCCCCGATGAAGGTCAAGCCCGGATTGAGGCTCCGGGGACCGACGTTTTAGGGGGGCATTGAGCTTTCGCTCATTGCCGGCGACACTCGAACTCCGTGTCTTCCAAGCCTGCGCTCCGCCTCGTCACGCCGCCGCCCGACGGAGCGGAGTCCGCGCCGGAAGATCCGCGCGAGGCCACCTGGCGAAAGGAGGCCGCGCTCGTCGAGGCCCTTCGCCGCGGCGAGCCGAGCGCGCCGGGCGTGCTTTATGACCGGCACGCGCCGTACCTGCGCCGTGTCCTCGCCCGCGTGCTCGGCGTCGACGACGAGCTGCCGGAGGTGCTCCACGAGACCTTCGCCCAGGCGCTGTCTTCCATCGACTCGCTCGACGACCCGCGACGTCTGCGGGCGTGGCTCGTGCGCGTCGCGGTCTTCACGGCCCGGGGGACGATTCGCCGGCGACGTCGCCAGCGCTGGCTCCGCTTCGGCGCGCCCGAGGATCTCCCGCCGGCGACCACCGTGGGGCATGGCCCGCGGACCGAAGCCCGGGCCACGCTCCGCCAGGTCTACGCCATCCTGGATGAGATCCCCGTGAAGGAGCGCGTGCCCTTCACGCTCCGCTACTTCCAGGGCCTGGAGCTCACGGAGGTCGCCGACGCCTGCGACGTCTCGCTCTCGAGCGTGAAGCGCTACCTGAAGCGGGCCGAGGAGCGCTTCGTGCGCCTCGCGCACGCGGAGCCGGCCGTTCGTGAGCGCCTCGCACGGAGCCCGCGTTTCGCGACCCGGCTCCGAGAGGCAGGGCTGCTGGCCTTGGACGACCCCGCGAAGAGTGGCGTACGGGCCGCTGTGACCGCATTGGACGAGTCAGCCCTCGACGGGACCGCACTGGACGGGACCGCACTGGACGGGACCGCACTGGACGAATCAGCACCCGAAAAATCAGCACTGGACGGCCCGGCCTCCCGGACGGCCACGGAGAACGAGTGAGCGACGCGCGCGAGCGGGCCCGCATCGCGGAGCTCGGGACCTCCATCGCGACGCTCCAGGACGCCGAGCTCGCGGAGCGGGCCGACCTGCGCGACGTCCGCTCGCGCTTGCTGCGCCCTCGCCGCCGGGACGGTCGCGGGCGCTGGGCCGCCGCGGCCACGCTGGCGCTGGGGGCGCTCACGGCCGTGCTCCTCGCCACGGCGCCGCGCGCGACGCTCCGCGTGAACGGTCGAAGGGGTCCGCTCGCCGAGAGCTCCTGGGTCGCCGCCGAGCGGACGCCCCAGACGCTGCGCGTGAGCGACGGCTCCGAGCTCGTCGTCGGCCCGCAGACGACCCTCCGCGTCGCGGAGCTTGGACGACGGCACCTGCGCCTGGACGTGCAGACCGGCGACCTCTCGCTCGATGCGTCGCGCGGGGCAGCGCGCATCGAGCTCACGGCCGGGCCCTTCCGCGTCGCCGCGGCGGGCACGCGAAGCGCGCTGACCTGGGCGCCCGAGGAGGGCCGCTTCACGCTGAGCGTTCAGGAAGGCGAAGCGCAGCTCGAGGGGCCCACCGTGGCCGTGCGTACGGTGCGCGCCGGGGAACACGTGCGCGTGGAGCTTCACGAGCAGCGGCTCACGGTGGCGCCGAGCCCGCCGGTGGCCGCGCCCGAGCCCGCGGCCGAGCCCGAGG
>JBCCAW010000640.1:0-3237 GCA_039814655.1 Myxococcota bacterium
GATAGCGCGGCTCCGGGCGCTGCGGCGCTTCGAGCACCACCTGCTCGAGCGCCGAGAGCGCCGCGTCCTCGTCGCCCACGGCCTGGTAGAGCGTGGCGACGACCATGCGGAGCGCCCAATCGTCCGGGTGCGCGTCGAGGTAAGGCTCCGCGTAGCGAAGCGCCGCGGAGATACGGTCCGCGGCGACGCAGACGCGAAGCAACGCCGGCACCACGTCCCGGTCCGGGTAGCCCCGGTCGAGCGCCGCCGCGAAATACTGCTCGGCGCGCAAGTAGTCGCCCACGCGGGCCGCGCCCTGCCCCTTGCGATAGAGGTCCTCGGCCTGCACCTGCTCGAGCAGCGGACCCTGGGCGTCCGTTCCACCGCGCACGCAGGCGCTCGCGCCGACCAGCACGAGGGAGGCGAGCAGCCATGGCGCGCCGCGGGACCGCTCCTGGCGAGACACCGCGCGGCGGGAGCCCGGGCGCGCGAGGCGCGGCTCGGTGCGGCGACGCATCAATCGTCGTTGTCCTTCTTGGCCGCGGCGCGGCGCGCGCGCTCGGCCTCGGCGCGCGCCTCACGCTCGTAGCGGTCCATCAGCACCCGGAACCCGTGGTCCTCGGGCACGTGTTGAAAGAGCTCGTCGAGGCCTTCCGCGAGAGAGGCGATCTGCTCGTAGTCGTCCTGGTCGAGGGCACGCTCGAGGCGTAGGCGGAGCATGGCGAGGTCCGCGACGAGCTTCTGCTCGAGGCGGGCGCGCGCGACCTCGATCTTGCCGGCGCGCGAGACCGCGTCGGGCGTCCCCACTTGCCGCAGGCAATCCTCGGCCTGACCGTAGAGGGTCACGGCCTCTACCCCATCCTGCCGGTCGTAGTGAACGCGGTCGGCCTTCCGGTCGGCGCGATGCTCGAGGGCCCGCGCCTCCGCGTTCGGCGTATCGCTCTCCGGGCAGCCCGGGCGCTCCTCGGCGAAGAGCGCCGGCGCCTCGACGGAGCTCTGCGCGCGGATACTGCCGGGCTCCTCCTGCAGGAAGATCCAGGCCGTGCTCGCCACGATGCCCAGGCCGCCGAGGACGACGATGGGGCTCATCTGCGTCTCGCGCTTGGCTTTGGGCTGCTTGTTGGTGACCTTGACCTTGAGGCGGCCAATGGTGAGCTCGCCGCCCCAGGGCACGATGCCCGAGGTGAAGGACTTGCCCTTGCGCAGCGTGGGCGTGAGCGCCCCTTGGGAACTGGACACCCAGCACCCCTCCTTGCCCCGAGGCGCCAAGAGCAGGTGCTCGAGCTCGAGCTCCGCCGCCGTGGGGATGGAGATGCTCGCCTCGCCGGACTTGCCGAGGGTCACCTGGCTCCCTTCGATGGGGAAGCGCTCGACGGTCCCGTCCGGGAGTGAAACTTCGATGAAGGCGTTGTCCATCGCCGCTACCTCAGCCGAGCCCGATGGTCATCCACTGGGCCACGAAGGGACCCAGCAGGAGAAAGAGCACGCAGACGAACATGAGCATGAGGGGCCCCATCATCATCACGCCGGCCTTCGCCGCCGACTCCTCGGCCATGACGCTCCGGCGCATGCGCAACATGCGCGCCTGAATCGAGAGCACCTCGCCGAGCGGCGTACCCTTGGCCTCGGCCTGCACGACGGTGCTGACGAAATCGCGCACGGCTTCCGTCGGGCAGCGGTCTGCGAAGCCCTGGAGGGCCTTACGCCGCGTGTGGCCGACCTCGAGCTCGCTGAGAATGCGGTTGAGCTCCTCGACGAGGATCTTCTCCTTGCTGCTCGACTTCTCGACCACCTGCTTCACGGCGCCGGGAAAGTCGAGGCCCGCGCCCATGCAGAGGGACACCAGGTCGATGGCCGTCGGCAAAGAACGATTGACCGCCGTGAAGCGCTCCTGCGTCTCACCCTGGAGCTGGAGCACCGGCAGGTACGCGCCAAGGAGCCCTGCGAAGAGGGGTACGAGCAGCGGCATATCGAGGACGAAGGTGAAGCCGAAGCCGAGGCCGATGAAGGCCACCATGCTGACGAGCGACAGGGCGTAGAACTCGTTCGTGCTGAGGCCGAGGTAGTCGCCGCCGTGGGCGATTCGCTTCTGCAGCTTGGCCCGCGCCTCGCCGAGCGGGATGTCCACGAACCAACCACCGATGACGCGGATGATCGGCTCCGTGATGGCGAAGAGGCCGCCCTTCTCGAGGGCCTTGGCCCGCCGGTAGCCCCGGGCGCCGAGAGTCGGTCGCTCCACCGGCGGCGTGCGACCCAGGATGAGCGTCGTGAAGAAGAAGCCGAGGCCGATGCACACCATGGCCGCGGCGCCGATGAGCTGCGTCGGCATCAGATGTCCACGTCCAGGATGTTGCGCGCCCACACGATGGCCACGAGCCAGCACACGAGGGCGATGCCCACCATCACGTAGCCGACGAAATGACCGAGGAGCGGGTCGAAGTGGCCGGGGTTGGCCCAGCTGAGGAGCAGGGTCATGGCGAAGGGCATCACCGCGAGCACGATGACCTGTCCCTTGCCTTCGGCGGTCTTGGTTCGGACGACGCCCTCGAGGCGCGCCATCTCCCGGAGCGATGCGGACGAGCGCTCGAGAATTCGCGGCAGGTCACCGCCGGTCTGCCGCGCGATGACGAGCGTCGCGAGCGCGCTGCTCACCGTGGGGCTCCCGATGCGCTCGCTAGCGTTGAGGAGGGCCTGGTCGAGCGGCGTCCCGAGCTGGTTCTGCTTCACCATGAGGTCGAGCTCCTCGCTCATGGGTGGCTGCACGAGCGTGACCGTCGAGCGGAGCGCCTCGCCGATGGCCGGCGTCGCCTTGAGCGAGTTGGAGAGAAGCAGCATCCAGCTGTCGAGCTGAATTTCGAGGCGCTCGATGCGCTCCCGTTTCCTGCGCTCGAGCATCGCGACGGGAACGACGGCCACGACGAGAATCCCCACGACGAGAAGGACCTGCCCCGTGGCGGCCAGGAGCACCGCGAAGACCGCGATGACGAGGAGCTGGCCCTGGGCGATCTGCTTCGCCGGCGTGCGCATCAGGAGAAAGCGCGTGAACTGCGAGAGATGCGTGACGTAGCGGTCCCACTGCTGCCGGAAGGGGCTCTCCGGGTCCGCCACGGCGTTGAAGGTGAAGAGCGACGCGCCCACGGCGAAGAGGGCGATGGCGATCACCCCGGCGAGCGGCGTCGCGATGAACTCGCTCATAGGAAGACGCCTCCCTCACCGTTGATGAGGCCATGGGTGATGAACTCGTCGATGAAGCTGGGC